>CAZBJT010000049.1:0-6553 GCA_964492215.1 uncultured Planctomycetales bacterium
GCGGGAAATCGCTTTGGGTGAATTTAAAGCGGATGCGGTTGATCATTTGTTTAGTTAGGAATTCCGGCATGATGACGGGGGTGTATTCCAAATGTGTGCCGATCTCATCCCCTATATAATCCGTGCTGCCTTTAGATTCCTGCAAAATGCGTTTGCTAAACTCATCATAAGGCATACCTTCCGAGGAGACCTTGCGGTAGTCTTCTAGGAAGAAGGTGTAACGGGCTTCAATGCCTTTTTTGATGTCAGTGATGACGATCACCACAAAGCTAATGGGCTTGCCGGGTATGTCAAACAGGCATTCAGTGACGGCGGTAAAGAGACTGTTATAGATCTTATTAAATGCATCCGTACCTTCATTACGTATGCCGTAGCTGTCAAAGTCGGATTTGGTCTTGGGGATGATGTCGTATTCAAAACTAAAGGCAGGCTTTTTAAAATTCCCGTCCACAAAACGTAAATCGTATTTGGATGGTTTCTTGACCGCGCCAGGTGCCGAGGGGCTTTCCGCGGCGAAATCGAAGATAGGCTCGGAGGTAGGCATGTAAATCCACATGGTCTTCTCTGCCATGCGGGTGCGGACGTTTAGGCTATATTCTTCGCGGCATTTCTTTTCGAACTTCTTTTGTGCGTCGGTGAGCGTCGGCTCAGGTATCGGCTTAGGTTTGCAGCCGCCTAAGATCAACGCAGAGGCAATGACACACAGACAAAAAGAAAAGGCACGAGGCAGCATATTAACTGGCCAATAACGGGCGCGACAGCGGGGGTGTGATCCCGAATTTTTTAAAGATGGCTTCGATTTCATCGTATTCCAATTCGCCTTTGCTTAGGAGTTCCTGGGCAAAATAATCCAAGAGGGCGCGGTTTTTATCAAGGATGGCCGCAGCGTCTTTTAAACAAGCTTGTAAGATGTCCTGGACATCATCATCGAGGATCTCTTTGGTTTTCTCAGAAATGAAATTCTGACCCGACTGGTTGACCAATTGCTGCCAATTACCAATGCGGCCGGATTTTCCCATGCCGTATTGCCACACCATGCTGTGGGCATAGTACATGGCGCTTTGAAAGTCACTGCTGACCCCACTGCCGGTTGTGCCATACTTGATCATTTCAGCGGCATAACTGGCTAAGACCACTTTAATTTTAGCGACGAACCAATCACGTTTTTGAATATGCACTTCTTCACGCGGGCGGGGGGCCACAAAGCCTAAGGCGCCTTTGCGCGGGATAATGGTGGCTTTGATGACGTCATCGGTGGGATGAAGCATATAACCGATGATGGCATGCCCGGCCTCGTGATAAGCCACCCATTCTTTTTCCGCCTCACTTAAGATGGTGTTGGACTTAGCCCCATATAAGATACGGTCATAGGCGGCTGAGAGGTCTTTGAAATTAATGATGTCGCGTTTTTCTCTTAAAGCAATCAAGCCTGCTTCACGGATCATGCTGTCGATATCCGAGGGGGAGAACCACAATGTTTTGCGGCCCAAGACATCGGCGTTGACATCTTCAGTGATCTTGACCTTGCTTAGGTAATGCTTGAAGAGATCGATGCGTTCTTTGAGATTTGGCAAATTGACATAGATCTTGCGTTCAATGCGACCGGCGCGCAAAATGGCCTGGTCTAATTTATCCTCGGACACATTGGTCGCTGCAATAACGATGATATTATTTTCCTGCTGGCGTAAGCCGTCTAAGTCAGTCAAGAATTGATTGATCGTGGCATTATGTGAAATACCGCCGCCAAACCCGCGTTCTTCCACACGGGCCGTACCAAAGGTGTCGATCTCATCGAAGAAGATGATACAACCGCCCTCAGCCTTGGCCAATTGACGCGCTTCTTTAAACACATCGCGCATTTTACGTGCACCTTCGCCCACATAAATACCGACGAGATCACTGCCCATGACCGAGATAAAAGGAAAACCGGCTTCGGTGGCCATGGCTTTGGCTAAGTATGTTTTGCCGCAGCCCGGAGGCCCTAAGAGTAAAATACCTTTGACGATTTTGCCGCCGATGCTTTTAAGCAAACTGCGGTCTTTGAGCATGTCGATTAATTCCCATGCTTCTTCCTTGGCGCTGTTCATGCCGATGACTTCATCCCACTTCACATTGACTTTATTAGAGAGGATCTTTTCTTCACCGGTCTTTTCCAAATTCGCCATCACATCTTCCATGGCTTTGAGCAGATCTTCCTGGGTGACCAAAGCCCGGCGTTCACGTAAAGCAAGGATACTGGCTTCCCGCACCATGTTATTGATATCGGCAGGGGAGAACCATTGGGCTTTTTCGGCGATCAAGACAACATTGATGGCAGGGTCAGCGCTGATTTTTTTCAAGTAATAGCTGATAATGGCTTCACGTTCTTTGGCGGTTGGTTTTTCGATGGTGATCTTACGGTCGAAACGGCCTGAGCGCATGATGGCTGTATCTAATTTCTCCGGCGGCATGTTGGTGGCCGCAATGACGACGATATTATTTTCACGACGGCGTAAACCATCTAATTCTGTTAAGAATTGATTGATCGCGGCATTGTGTGAGATGCCTCCACCAAAACCTTTGTCTTCCATGCGGGGTGTGGCAAAAGCATCGATCTCGTCGATGAAAATCAGGCAACCGCCCTCAACCGCGGCTAATTGACGGGCTTTCTTAAATAAAGATTTGATACGCGCCGCACCCAAACCGATGAACATGCCCACAAATTCGCTGCCCACCGCCGAGAGGAAGGGGAGTTTGCATTCGGAGGCCATGGCTTTGGCTAAATACGTTTTACCGCAGCCCGGAGGCCCCACCATGATGACACCTTTGATCATGGTGCCGCCGATGGCTTTGACTTTATTAGCATCTTTGATGAATTGCACAATTTCCCAGGCATCCCGCTTGGCGTTTTCCATGCCAATAACATCGTCCCATTTCACGTCCGCCTTGGCTTTTTCAGCGCTGTCCTTGGACAACATCTTGGACATGCCGCCACCCATCATGAAATACATATAAATGTAGGTGGAGATAAGGGCCTGGAAAATACCGACAACCAAGAAGACCACCAGGTAAATGCCCATCTGGGCCATGAGGTTTTTGCGGTAAAACCCTTCCATCCCAAAGAAGCTGGTGCCGCCAAAATACATGAACACAATAAGGAAGGTCAACAGGCCAAACAGGGCGGCATAAAGCAAAATGCCTTTCCAGTGGACCCAGATAAATTTAAACAGGCGATTTTTAATCATAAGAAGTCCTTAATAAATGATCGATTGAAAATAACGTAAACCCTTCCGTGAGTACCATATCTGTTCTCCAGAAGAGTATTAGTATAACATAAAATTAATTGGTAGACGCTACCAATTAATTTTAAATATTTGGTGACTGTCATAAATTACGCTGAAGTTCGTACTGGGGCCCTTTTGCTTGACTCGCGTAGTAAACTGTGTTAAATTACGCACTCTTGACGCAACGTTATTATCAAATTCTAACTTTAAGCAGAGGAAAAGTATGTCTAAGATCAAATCCATCAAGGGCCGTGAGATCATTGATTCACGCGGCAACCCCACCGTTGAAGTCGATGTTTTATTAACCTCAGGTGCTTTTGGCCGTGCCGCTGTCCCATCAGGGGCCTCTACCGGCGAACATGAAGCGATTGAGCTGCGTGATGGCGATAAAGGCCGTTTTAATGGCAAAGGTGTGCTTAAGGCTGTTAATAATGTCAATACCATTATGGCCAAGGCTGTGAAGGGCAAAGAAGCTGATTTCCGCGCCATTGACCAATTGACCATTAAATTAGATGGTACGGAGAATAAGGGTAAATTAGGCGCTAATGCGATCTTAGGTTTATCCATGGCTGTAGCCAAAGCGGCAGCCAATGAAAAGGGTGTTCCTTTATATAGGTATATCGGCGGCTCGAAAGCCCATATCTTGCCTGTTCCTTTGATGAATATCATCAATGGCGGTATGCACGCGGACAATAATTTAGACGTTCAAGAGTTTATGATCATGCCAATCGGCGCCCCGACTTTTAGCAAGGCCATACAGGTGGCCTGCGAAGTTTTCCATTCCTTAAAAGCGATCTTGCATGACAAGCATTTAGCCACTTCCGTCGGTGATGAAGGTGGTTTTGCCCCGAATTTACGCAGCAATGAAGAAGGTTTGGATGTGATCATTGCCGCCATCGAAAAAGCCGGTTATAAGCCAGGCAAAGATGTGTTCATCGCCCTGGATGCCGCTGCCAGTTCCTTCTATAAGGATGGCAAGTATAGCTACAATGGCAAGAATGTCTCTTCCAGCGATATGATTGCGACGTATGGTAAGATGGTTGCCAAGTATCCGGTTGTTTCCATTGAAGATGGTTTGTATGAAAATGATTGGTCCGGCTGGAAAGCGTTGACCGATAGCTTGGGCAAGAAGACGCAATTGGTTGGCGATGATCTTTTTGTTACGAATGTGAAGCGTTTGCAGCAAGGCATCAGCAGCAATACCGCGAACGCTATCTTGATTAAAGTCAATCAGATAGGTTCCTTGTCTGAAACATTAGATTCGATTAATTTAGCCAAGAAGAACAAGTATCATTCAATTATGTCGCATCGTTCCGGTGAAACAGAAGACACCACGATCGCGCATTTGGCGGTGGCTACCAATATCGGCCAGATCAAAACCGGTTCTTTGTCCCGTACAGATCGTTTGGCTAAGTACAATGAATTATTGCGCATCGAAGAAGAATTAGGCAAAAAAGCCGTGTACGCCGGTACTAATTGGCAAAAGATCTATTAATTAAGCGGTAATGTTAAAAAACGCTCTTTCACTATTTATCCTGACGGTCATTATTTTAGTGGTTTTCCTGCCGTCTTATAGTAAGATGCAGGACCTAAAGCAAAAGAACCGCGAGTTTGCCGAGCGTATCCTGCAACTTGAGGCACGCACAGGCAAGCTTGAGCAAGAGAATCATGCGCTGCAGACGGACCCTGATTATTTAGAGAAAGTCGGCCGTGAAAAGATGGGCCTGATCCGTCAGGGTGAAAAAGTTTACAAGATTGTACCGGACAAGAAGTGAATGTCATCCCCGAATGTTTTAATCGGGGATCCAGGCATAAATATCGCGGGGTGGAGCAGCCCGGTAGCTCGCAAGGCTCATAACCTTGAGGTCGTAGGTTCAAATCCTGCCCCCGCAACCAGTTGAAAAGGGATGTTACGATTTTTGTAGCATCCCTTTTTATTTACGGATAGAATTATTTCTCCATGCCTTTTGATACGATTCAATTTTTCTTATTCTTCTGTGTTGTCTACGGATTATATTTGATCCTGCCGTTTCGTCGGCAGAATTCCATGCTGTTGATTGCCAGCTGCATTTTCTACGGCGCTTGGAATTGGAAGTTCCTGCCGCTGATGTTCGTCTCAATCTCCACCGATTATTTCTGCAGCAACTACATGGCCGTATCGACGGATGTAAAAAGAAGGAAGGGGCTTTTATTTTTAAGCATCTTTGTCAATCTCTCAATACTCTGCGTTTTTAAGTATTTTAATTTTTTCTCGGACAGCCTGTACCATTTACTCGCTTTCTTTCATATTGCAACCCACCCCTTCCTATTAAAGGTGATTCTTCCGGTAGGGATATCATTTTATACATTTGAGGCCATCAGTTATACGGTTGATGTTTACTATAAACGTACAACACCGGCAAAGAACTTCTGGGATTATGCGCTTTTTGTCATTTATTTCCCGCATTTGGTGGCTGGACCGATCATGCGGGCTAAGGATTTCTTGCCGCAGATCGCTACTCCCCGTCAGTTAAGCTGGGATAAATTCTTCGAAGGTTGTTACCTAATCTTCTGGGGTTTGTTTTTGAAGATCTATGTGGCCAATAATTTAGGGCCCATGGTGGACCAGGTGTTTGGCCAGGCCCCTCCTTATAATGGGGGCATAGTATGGGGGGCTTTATACGCCTTTGCATTCCAAATATTCGCGGATTTTGCCGGGTATTCCAATATGGCCAGGGGTTTGGGTAAATGCATGGGCTTTGATATTGTCTTTAATTTTAATCTTCCTTATTTTTCAAAGGATCCTGCTGAATTCTGGCAGCGCTGGCACATCAGCCTGTCTCAGTGGATGAGGGACTACATCTATATTCCGCTCGGCGGTAATCGTCACGGTGCTCTTAACACCATCCGTAATTTATTTATCACCATGTTTATCGCAGGTTTGTGGCACGGGGCATCATGGACTTTTGTGATGTGGGGTGTTTATCATGCGGCTTTGCTGATCATTTATCATTTGATCGATCCGTCGATCGCCAGATTTTACGCCACCCTATCTGCCTGTGGGAAAAAGGTATTTGATGGCCTACGGATAATCATATTTTTCCATTTAGTTTGCTTGGGGTGGCTGTTTTTCCGGGCGGATTCATGGGCCCAGGTTGTGTCGATGTGGCAGGCATTAACGGGGATATTTCATTCATTTGCGCCTCAGTTGATTTTTGCCTTTTTGCCTTATGTGGCATTGTTACTTGTTGTTCAAACCATCAAATATGTTAAGAATGCGTCTAATGTCATCCAAGACGCCAATTCAGACA
>CAZBJT010000049.1:6563-8901 GCA_964492215.1 uncultured Planctomycetales bacterium
TTCCAATGTGGGGATACGTGTATTGGTTTATTATTTGATTGCGGTGCATTTGATCATCTGGGGAAATTATGGGGCGAAAGCCTTTATCTATTTTCAATTCTAAGAACATTCCCGGTGCTTTCCTCATTACTTGTGTGATGTTGATCGTGACGAGTGCGGGCGTTTCTTATGTAGCGGCCAAGAAGGGATGGTCCAAGCCATTTGAAAGGTATGATAATACTTTAAAAAAGGCTCAGACCAAAACGCTTTATCGAATGATCTTTTTTGGCGATTCAATAGTGGGTGGACTCAATTATGATATTTTAAATGGGACTTTATTTGGGACGGGCTTTCACGATATCTTGCCATTGACCACCCCCGGCAACAGCCCCCGGGATGTTCAATCGATCTTAGAAAAAAGCAATTTCCAAGCCATACAGCCGGGTACGTGGGTGGTTATTGGCTTAGCTCCTGTCGGTTTTAACCGGCACAATGATAATTTTCTTAATGGGGTCGAGACTTTCTTTTCCTGGAAGGAATTCTTTGAAGAGCTTGTGCTGCAGGGGCGGTGGGATAATGTCACCGAGTTTTTGATACGCAAATCCCCCTTTGCTTTAATGGCGTATCGGTTTAAGGTAAGGGAATGTATTTCTATCCATTTTCATCGGTTCTTTCATCTCCCAGACGCTAAAGCATTCCAACAGACGGAAGATGCGGACCTTAACTACACGGCGGTCAAGGCGGAACGTCTGCAGTTATGGAGAACTCAATTCTTAAGGGCCTATGTGTTAGACCCTTATCAGAAGGCAAGTGCCTTAAAGATCATCCGAGAGCTTAAAGAGCATCAAGCGCATGTGATTTTAATGGCTATACCGGTCTCGTCTTATTTAAGGGATATGATCGGTGGTGTTAATGTGAAAGATTTTTGCCGGACGGTTGATGAGATCGCGCATCAAGAGCAAGTTCCTTTCTTGGATTATGTGTCCGGTGTTGATGGGCATGAATGGGATTTTAGAGACGGCATTCATTTATATGGTGAATCCGACGATATTTTTAGCCGTAATTTAGCTTCTGATATCCAAAGACTCTTGAGTAAGCACTGAGCGGGTTGGTGCCGACTTGACTATTCCTTAAGTATCAGGTATATTATTGATGTAGGTTAGATTTTTCGCCCGGGCATAGAGGCTTGGGCAAGTTGTGGACAAAGATGTCCTGTACCCAGATCGGTACAGGATTTTTCATTTTCGGGCATTGAAGCCCCCGCGTCTTTTAGTATTCAAAGGCGTTCGGGGGCTTTTGTATTTATGGGTTTAAATCAGGCCTGCCGCTCTCTGCGGCATGCACGGTATTAAATATGCAATAGAATAACCAGGAGGTCGCATGAAATTAACCCTCAAGGAAAAACCTGCTGTCTTGCCTAAAAGGCTTTCTTCCCGCATTGCACCTAAAGCAAGCGATTGCCCAGCCATGTTTACCCGTTACCGCCTGGATGATTTTTATGATGAAATGGTTTCCGGCAAAGGAGACATACGGGCTTGGTATCAGTTTTTTACCAATAGCATGAGCAGTTTGGGCTTTGGCGAGATGGTGCAGCGCCAGCGGGCAGCGGAGAAGGCTTTTATGTCCATGGGCATCACGTTTAATGTATACCGTGATGGGGCCGGGGTTGAGCGCATATTTCCTTTTGATATTATCCCGCGCATTATTGACACAGAGGAGTGGGACAAAATCGAGCGCGGGCTTAAGCAGCGCATTAAAGCATTGAATCTCTTTATCCAGGATATTTATGGGCCTAAGAATATCCTTAAAGATGGGATAATTCCCACAGATGTCGTGCTTTCCAGTGCCGGGTATTTAAAACAATGTGAAGGATTAAAGACACCTAAGGGCCTTTGGGCACATGTGAGCGGCATTGATATTATCAAGCATAGCGACGGGATTAATTATGTGTTGGAGGATAATTTAAGGGTGCCTTCCGGGGTGTCCTATGTATTGGGCAACCGCGAGATCATGAAAAGGACCTTCCCCGAGGCGTTTGAACGCATGGAGATCCGCCCTATCCATGATTATCCCCTGCGTCTCCATGAGATACTGGAATACCTATCCCCACGGGAAAAACCCACTGTCGTGGTGCTGACACCGGGTATTTATAATTCAGCTTATTTTGAACATTCTTTTTTGGCCCAGCAGATGGGGGTGGAGCTGGTGGAAGGGCGGGATTTGATCGTGCAGGATGATTATGTTTGGATGCGTACCACCCAGGGATTAAAACGGGTGGATGTTATTTACAGGAGGGTTGATGACGCGTTTCTGGACCCCGACCATTTTAAACCTGATTCGGTGCTGGGTGTCCCTGGTA
>CAZBJT010000050.1:0-8672 GCA_964492215.1 uncultured Planctomycetales bacterium
ACATTCCATTTACTGGATACCGTTCCTGTTTTGTTTTTTGTCCCAGATCATTATTTTTTATTACCTTACCCGCGAAGAAGTAAGGTCTTTCTTCGGCGAATAAATACCCCATGCGTTCATTACCTGTAAATCGTTTGTTTATTTTACTTATTGTCTGCTATGCCTTTTTTTTCTTTGGCAATAGCTTTGTAAGCCTCACCGACCCTGATGAGGTTTTTTACACGTTAACTGCCAAAGAAATGATCGCCAAGCATTCCTGGCTCACACCTTATATTTTCAATCAGCCTCAATTTGAAAAACCCATCTTCTTGTATTGGCTCTTAAAAATCAGCTTCAAAGTGTTCGGTGAGACTCCGTTTGCCGCCCGTTTTTTCCCTGCTGTATTTGCTACATTTGGCGTCATTGGTGTGTATTGGATGGGCTTGCTCGGGTTTAAGAATGAGCATAAGGCATTCATGTCAGCCTTGGTTTTGGCCAGTGCCATGTTATTCCTAGGCATGGGAAAAATGGTTTTTACCGACATGATCTTTGCCGTTTTTATTTTGGGTTCATTATTGTCTTTTACCTGGGGATTTTTTGTACCGAAATACCGCAATCAAAGCTGGGTTTTGTTTTATTTCAGTGCGGCCCTGGCGAGTTTAACCAAAGGGCCTTTGGGTCTTTTGATCCCTGAACTTGTTGTGATTTTATTTTTATTATACCGCCGGCAATTTTATCTGTTGCGTACGCCGTGGTTATTGGCCGGGTTAAGTTTGTATTTGCTCATGACTTTGCCCTGGTATGTAGACATGTACCAGCATTATGGCCAAACATTTATTCATGAGTTTTTTTATAATGATCATTGGCGCCGTTTTCTGGAAGCAGAACATAAGAGTAATGACCGTTGGTATTTTTATCCCATCACGGTGATCGCCGGTTTTTTCCCCTGGAGCCTATTTGTGTTGGCTGCTTGCGGTGATCTGTACCGTAAATTAAGAACAGCGGTTGAACCGATGGACCATTTGTTATTGAGCTGGATCCTGGTGACCTTTGTCGTTTTTCAACCGGCGCATTCCAAGCTCGCCAGTTATATTTTGCCTATATTCCCGGCGGTTGCCTTATTGACCGGCGGCTTTATCCATGATTGTTTAGAAAGCGGGCGCCGGCATAAAGTGCGTATATTTGTTCTGGTTGCGGCAGGGGCCCTGGCCTTGCTTGGTGTAGCGGTGGTTGCAGCATATAGTGTTTATAAAAAATATATTCCTTCTGTTATACCGGCCTATTTCTTTTCAGGATCATTGATCGCTTTGTCCGGTTTTATCGTGGTATTGATTTCTAAAACCCACCTGCGTGCTGCGGTTTATCTCTTGAGTGCGACGGCATTGCCGTTGATACTGGCTTTATTTATGTTGCGTTGGGATTTAGAGCCGTATGTGTCCAGTTTTGCCGCATCCAATTATTTGCCGCATCGCTCGGGTGTATCAACGGTGATTTTGACTTCCAAGCCATATGCCCGGGGGGTGCGGTATTATACAGGGGAAGATATCGCCGTGTTTGATCTTAACGGCAGCAATTATTTTAGCCCGCATCCGATACCTATTTTAAAGACAAACGAGGATGTTTTAGTTTTTTTACGTGCTCAGAAAGTCACCTATGCATTGTTGAAAAAATCTGCCTATGAGGATTTATTAAAATTAAGTAAAGAGGGTGGTTTTGCGGTGCAGCTTTTAAAGCAGGTCGGGTATAATTATGTCCTCAAACTTACTTCCCCGGGAAATGCTTAATATGTTGTATAATACACAAATGGTTTATATTTTATTCTTGATGATGCTGTGCTGTTCCGCCGGTTCATTGGTTTCAGCGGATCAGGGCGGGGATGATCTTTTTAATTATTCCAAAAAGCAGCAGGATGCTTTGGTGGTCAAGGTGGTCAATGCCGATGCTTTGGTGCTGGAGAATGGCCAGCGCGTCCGGTTGATCGGTATTGAATCCATAGGCCCGCCGCCGCGTAAATATGCCAAACTTGACGAACATGGCAAAGTGATTGAAGAGCCGGAGGAAGCAACCATTCCCATTGAAGACCAAGCCCTGACCTATGCCCAGGAATTGTTAGAGGGTAAGAAAGTCAGGCTGGAATACGATGTGGATACGTTTGACAGCGACGGCTATCGCCTGGCCTATGTGTATTTGCCTGACGGCCGCCTGGCCAATGCCGAGCTGTTGCGCATGGGGTTTGTGCATTTGCACATCAGTCCTCCTAATGTTAAACATGATGACCTGTTGCGTGCCGCCTATCAGGAAGCGCAGCGCGAAAAACGTGGTTTATTAAGTGAATGATCGAAGTTCCCATGGAACTTAAAGTCAAACTGCTGCAATCCATCAAATCCAATCATTTGATCGCGTCGGGAAGTACGGTGATTGTCGGTATTTCCGGCGGGCCTGACTCTATTGCTTTGGCGCATGCCTTGATCTTTTTGCGGCCTCACGCAGGTTTTAATGTGCATTTGGCGCATTACAACCATAAGGCAAGGGCTTTATCTGATGCCGACCAGCGTTTTGTCGAACGCTTTGCAAAAGATTGCCAGGTATCATTGACCGTGGGCTGCAGGCCCAAGGGGCCTATTAAAAAAATTTCTGAAGACCAGGCCCGTCAGTTACGATTTGCTTTCTTTGCCCGTGTGTGCAAGAAGTTAAAAACTAAAACCGTGGCTTTAGGTCATACCCAAGATGATGCCGGGGAAACCATTTTGATGCGTTTGATGCGGGGGGCGGGGCTGTATGGCTTAAGGGGTATTTTACCGCAGCGCACCATCGACGGTATTGACGTGGTCCGGCCGTTATTGTCCGTCAGCCGCCACGAGGTGATGGCGTATCTGAAGGCCCATCGCCTGACCTTTAGGGTGGATGACAGTAATCACACGGATGATTATTCACGCAATAAAGTGCGCCGTAAATTATTACCGCTCATGGCCCGTGACTATAATCCCAATATTGCGGGTGTTTTGCTTGATTTTGCTCAGATGAGCAGCGACGATTATGATTTTCTGGCTGCTTGTGCGAATCAGCGATTTAAAGAAAATGTTGTCAGTACAAAAGGAACCGTTAAAATAAGTCTGCCTTATCTGCAACAGGAACACGCGGCCATGCGCCGTTTGCTTATCCGTCAGATGGTGCAAAAGCTCGGCATTGATCCAGGTGCCTTGGCGTTTGATCATGTGCGTGCCGTAGAGCATTTGATTGATGCGCCGGTATCCAAAGGGCCTTTGCATTTACCCCAAGGGTTGCGTGTGGCGGTTAAAAATAAAATGATTGTCGTGAGTTTATGCAAAAACTGATTATCGCCATTGCTTTATTGTTTTACTTTTCTCCATTAGCATGGGCCCAGGAGGCGCCTGCCGACGGGGTTTCTAAAACTTATTTTGATGACGGCAAGGTCAGGTCCGAGAAGGCCTACCGCAATGGTGTGCTTAACGGCCCGTTCCGTGAATATTACCCTAACGGCAATATTTTAAGTGTGGGTACCTATAAAGACGGGCAATTGCAGGGGACCAATAAGTCGTATTATGAGGATGGCTCTGTTTTCTTCGAGAAGAACTTTATGAACGGCCAATTGCACGGTACGGCCAAAGAGTATTACGAGGACGAACAGCCTAAATCTATCGAGAATTATTCCTATGACTCGCTTAATGGTCTGAATCAATATTTTTATCCCAGCGGCAATTTAAAGATGGCGATGAATTTTAAGAAAGGTAAATTAAGCGGGATCAGCCGTGAATATAATGAAGACGGCACGCTGAAAAACGAAGTCAATTACGAGGACGACCATATCGACGGTGTTTCGAAAGAATATGCGGAGGACGGGAGTTTATATGCCGTATGGAGTTATAAGCTTGATCAGAAAGACGGGCTTTCCAAGACTTTTTACCCCACAGGGCAGATTGAATGGGAAATGACTTTCAAAGACGGTCAGCTTGATGGGGTCAATCGCAAGTATACCCGTGAGGGAAAATTATTGATAGAGGCGCATTATAAGGACAATCAATTCGACGGGCTGGTCAAAGAATTCCATCCCAACACCAAATTAAAAAGTGAATGCACCTATGTGGCCGGCAAGAAAGAGGGGCTTTGCCGGGAATACCGGGAAGACGGTAATTTATGGATTGAATGGCAGTTTAAAGCCGACCGCAAAGAAGGCATGGCGAAGGAGTATGCGAAGGAAGGGTATTTGTGGATGACGGTGAATTTTAAGAATGATATCAAATCCGGCGACATGAAAGAATCTTATGAGAACGGTGCGCTTAAACAGGAATGGAATGTCGAGGGTGGCGTGACAACCGGTTCAAGCAAGTCGTATTACAAAAACGGTCATTTAATGAGTGAAGAGAATTATAAGAACGGCAAGCTTGATGGTAATGTCCGTCTCTATAACCAGGATGGCAACCTATCCTATGTCGACACCTATCAGGATGGGGTCAAATCTGACCGCAAGCCGGTGGACGCCCACTAGACAGCTCTTGATTAAATGCATCCATCAGTTATAATTAGAATCTTATCTTTTCTTTCATACATCGTCCTTTTAGGAGACTTGAGTTATGGTACAACCAAATATCACATCAAATAAAAAGAACCGTCCACCGCAGCGCAACCCCAACGGGAATTTCTGGTTTTGGGTGATCTTAGGGATGGTTTTTGTTTTCTTGGCCGTGCAAGACAGCAAGTACACAGTCAAATCACAAAAACAACTGACCTACAGTGAATTTTATGCCATCCTCAAAGACAATCCCCAAACCCATCAGATCAAGAAGGTGGAATTGACCGAAGGGCCGGAAAATGCGCTGAAAGGTAATTTTTCCGATGGTATTGAATTCAAATTGAATATCCCGCAGCATGACGATGATTTGATTAAGCTAGTACGTGAAAATGTCACTGATTTCACCGTGGTGCCGCCGGAATTGTTCTGGAGTCAGTTATTCTTTCAGTTGATTCCGTTCCTGGGTATTTTTCTGCTGATCTGGTTTGTGTCTCATCGCGGCAGCCAAATGGGCAATAAAGTTTTCTCATTCGGTAAATCGCGGGCCCAGTTAAGCGGTGGGAGCAAGATCACATTTGCCGACGTCGCCGGTGTGGATGAGGCCAAGGAAGAATTGCAGGAAGTCATTGAATTCCTCAAAGACCCCAAAAAATTTGAACGCTTAGGCGGTAAGATCCCCAAAGGTGTTTTATTAGTTGGGCCTCCGGGTACGGGAAAAACTTTATTAGCCAAGGCCGTTGCCGGTGAGGCCGGTGTGCCGTTTTTTTCATTGAGCGGTTCTGATTTCGTAGAAATGTTCGTTGGTGTAGGTGCGTCCCGCGTGCGTGATCTTTTTGATCAAGGCCGTAAGGCATCCAAAGCATCGGGCAAGGGTTGTATTATTTTTATCGATGAGATCGATGCTGTCGGCCGCCAGCGTTTTGCCGGTATCGGCGGCGGTAATGATGAACGTGAGCAAACCCTGAATGCTTTATTAGTCGAGATGGACGGGTTTAATTCTTTCAGCGGCTTGATTTTAATTGCTGCAACTAACCGTCCTGACACACTGGATGCCGCTTTATTGCGTCCCGGACGTTTTGACCGCCAGATCATGGTGGGCTTGCCGGATATCAACGGGCGTGAGGGGATATTGAAGGTGCATGTGAAGAATATCAAATTGGGCACAGACGTGAATTTGCGCCGCATTGCCCAATTAACGGTTTATTTTTCCGGCGCTGACTTAGCTAATGTGTGTAATGAAGCAGCGCTTCTCGCCGCCCGCCGTAATAAGGAAAGTGTCGGCATGGAAGAAATGCTGGCCGCGGTTGAACGCGTCACCATGGGGCCGGAAAAGAAGAACCATGTCACATCCAAGAAGGAAAAAGAAATGACGGCGTACCATGAAGCCGGGCACGCTTTGCTATCTGTTTTATTGCCTGAAGTGGATACCTTTACTAAAGTCTCCATTATTCCACGCGGCATGGCCGGCGGGTACACCTTAACACCACCGACGGAAGATAAGCATTATATGTCCAAGAAGGAATTAAAGGGCATGATGGTGGTATTATTAGGCGGCATGGTCGGTGAAGAAATTTATATGAATGACACCACGACCGGCGTATCCAATGATTTGCAAAGGGTTTCTCAGCTGGCCCGCAGCATGGTTTGTGTTTATGGTATGAGTGATAAGCTCGATAAGCTGGCCTTTGGCAAGCAGGGCGGCCAGCAAATGTTTTTAGGTCGTGACCTGTTCGATGAAAAGAATTATAGCGAAGACACCGCCAAGAAGATTGATGAGGAAGTGCATCTTTTGGTGCATGAGGCGTATGAACGCGCTAAGCAATTATTGACGGAGCATCGCGATAAGATGGATCTTTTAGCCAAGCGTTTGGTTGAAAAAGAGACCATGGACATTGAAGAAGCCAGGGTCTTATTAGCGATTCCTGAACATAAATTGAACCTGCATCAGGACACGCCGCCTACTACATGAGACGCAGAACCCATGATCTTCATGCCCGCAATTTTCACTTAAAGTTGGGTGCTGACACGAAGATCATGGGCATTATCAATCTGACCCCTGATTCATTCAGCCGTGACGGCCAATTGGCCCGTCGCAAAAGTTTACCCGCCCAGTTGCAATATGCGTTAGATTTTATCGCTCAAGGCGCCGATATCCTTGATGTGGGGGGGGAATCCACCCGCCCGGGTGCCAAGCCCGTCAGTGCCAAAGAAGAATCCCGTCGCATTATTCCTTTGATTAAAGCCTTAGCTGTTCAATCCCGTGTGCCTATATCTGTGGACACTTATAAGATGGACGTGGCCCAAGCGGCATTGGATGCGGGGGCCAGCATCATTAATAACATCATGGCCATCAAAGCCACCAAGCCTTTTTTGAAAATGGTGCGCGATTATGATGCGGCCTTGGTGCTTATGCATATGCGCGGCACTCCTCAGACCATGCAGCGAAAAACAAAATATAAAGATGTAGTCGTTGATGTGATCGCTGAACTCAATATTGTCTTGGAAAAATGCTTGGAGATTGGTATAAAAAGGGATAAGATCATTATTGATCCGGGAATTGGTTTTGCCAAAACGCCTGAACAGAACTTATTGCTTCTAAATCGTTTACATGAATTTCAGGCCTTACGCTGTCCGGTTTTATTGGGGACATCGCGCAAATCATTTATCGGACACGTCCTTAATAAAGATGTGAGGAACAGGCTCATGGGAAGTGCGGCCACTGTCAGCGTCGGGATTTGTAACGGCGCTCATATGGTCCGGGTGCATGATGTGAATGCCATGAAAGAAGTGGCGCGCGTCACTGACGCAATTGTTAATGCTTATGCCTAATACGGCTACCATCTTATTTATTATAAAAGCGGTTGTTGAAATATCCATCCTCTGGGCGGTATTTTACCGTGTGTTATTATTTTTTGAGGGCACACGTGCTTTTCAAGTGCTCAAAGGCATTACCTACCTGATCATTGCTTTATTATTTTCCCAGGTCTTTCATTTTGAAGTGTTGAATTGGCTGTTAAGCCATTTTTTTTCCATATGGATCATTGTCATCGTTGTTATTTTTCAGCAGGAATTGCGTTCGGGTTTAGCCCGCTTGGGTCAGCAGCATTTATTTGCGGTATCTTTGGGGGAAGTCGAATTAGAAGCGCTTATCGGTGAGATCACCGATGCCGTGTATAAATTATCCAAACGCAAGACCGGTTGCCTCATTGCTTGTGAGCGGGAAATGAAATTGACCATGTATATCGACAGCGGTGTTGCGCTGGATGCCAAAATGTCTTCCCCGTTATTGCAAAGTATTTTTATCAATACTTCTCCTTTGCATGACGGTGGTGTAGTCATTCGCGGGGAGCGTATTGCGGCATCTTCCTGCTTGTTTCCGCTTTCAGAAAATCCGACGGTCAACAAGACTGTCGGCACCCGCCATCGGGCGGCCTTAGGTTTAAGCGAGCACACCGATGCAGTGATCGTTTTGGTGTCCGAAGAAACCAGTGATGTGAATATTGCGTATCAGGGCAAATTCATCCATGCCCATAATGAAGAGCATTTCATGAACCTGTTAAAAGAATTATTAGCACCCCAGCAGCAGAAAGCCAAGAAATGAAACATTGGTTCCAATCTAACATGATGTTGAAGGTTATCTCTCTGACATTGGCCGTCATCACCTGGTTCTACGTCAGCAGCCGTTAAATTCCTATGCCTAAACTCGGAGTCAATATCGATCATGTGGCGACTTTACGCCAGGCCCGTCGGGAATTTGAGCCGGACCCTTTAGAAGCCGCCCAAATCGCTTTAAAAGCCGGTGCGCATGGCATTGTGGCCCATTTGCGGGAAGACCGCCGTCATATCCAGGACAAAGATGTGTTCTTATTACGCAAGGCCGTCAAGTCGCTTAATCTGGAAATGTCTTTGAATGAGGGGATTGTTAAAATCGCTTTGGCTGTCAAACCTAACCAGGCCACTTTAGTGCCGGAGAGCCGCCAGGAGATCACCACCGAAGGTGGTTTAGATGTGGTGCGTCATTTTAAGCGTATCAGTGAAGTGTGTGCCAGGCTTAAGAGTAAAGGCATTGTTGCCAGTCTTTTCATCGACCCTGATCAATCTCAAATTGATGCCACCCATCGCATGAATGTCCGCATGATTGAAATACACACCGGGGCCTATG
>CAZBJT010000051.1:0-5891 GCA_964492215.1 uncultured Planctomycetales bacterium
TGGGAAAAGCCCGGCGCCTTAACCAGGAACAAAAAAGGGTCAATGTGGACTTTCCTTTGTGGGTGGTCCGCTTATTGGATAAAGAGGCTCAACGCTTGGGCGTCACACGGCAGTCACTTATTAAAGTTTTAGTGGCCGAGCATGTCCAGCATGCCCCTGCGGCATAAACGCGGGCTAAGCTCTGAATTGTTGACAAAACAAAGTTAAGTACTATAATGATCGGACTTTGTTCAACCAGTCTGTTTAAGGAGTTGTGATCAGGATGTTAGAAGTCAGAATCTCAGATAAGAACGGTTTTGAAAAAGCCATGCGCCAGTTCAAAAAGCAGTGCCAGAAGGACGGTTTTTTAGTTGAACTCAAAGAACGTCGTTTCTACTGCAAGCCTTCCGAACGCAAACGCAAAAAAGGCAAGCGGTAATACAATAAGTTCCGCCTGTATTTAAAGACACCCGTCAAGGGTGTCTTCCTTATTTTATTATGATCAAAGTCAAACGCGCCCTCATTTCCGTCTCCGATAAAACCGGCTTGGCTGATTTTGCCAAAGGCCTGCATAAATTGGGGGTGGAGATTTTATCCACCGGTGGTACCGCGGCTTTGCTGCGCTCATCTAATATCCCTGTCATTGAAGTTGCCGATTACACCGGTTTCCCGGAAATGCTAGACGGCCGGGTCAAGACGTTGCACCCCAAAATACACGGCGGCTTGCTCGCCTTGCGTGATAATAGCGAACACATGAAGCAAATCGCGGCCCACGGCATCGGTTTGATCGACATGGTGGTCGTTAATTTGTATCCCTTCGAAAAAACTATTCAGAAGAAAAATGTGTCTTTAGAAGACGCCATTGAGAATATTGATATCGGCGGACCATCCATGTTGCGCTCGGCAGCCAAGAACTATAAGAGTGTCGCGGTGATCTGTAATCCTGCCCGCTATACCGAGGTCTTAAACGAACTCAATAATAATAGCGGCATCCTTTCCGATAAAGTGCTCACCAATCTGGCTATTGAAGTCTTTGAATGTACCAATACCTATGATGCAGCTATCCATCAATTTTTAAGCAATCGTTTTAAGACAGACAATGCTTTTTCATCATTCCCCAAAGAGATTTCTTTGCGTTTTATGAAAACACAGGATTTGCGTTATGGTGAAAACCCGCATCAGGCGGCTGCTTTCTATGCTGACGGGAATAAGGCGGAAGGTTTGCCAGGCCTCAAGCAAATTCACGGCAAGGAATTGTCATTTAATAATATTTTGGATTTAAATGCGGCGGTCGACATTGTGCGTGAGTTCAGCGCACCGGCGGCTGTTATCATCAAGCACAATAACCCGTGCGGGGTGGCCCAGGATAAAAGTTTAGATAAAGCCTACACCAAGGCATTCCAATGCGACTCACTCTCTGCCTTCGGCGGCATCATCGGGCTTAACCGGCCGCTCGACGTAAAGACAGCCAAAGCCATTTTTAAGAGCGGTTTTATGGAATGTGTGGTGGCGCCATCGATCGAGCCCGAAGCGGTGAAAGTCTTGTCTGAGAAGAAAAATTTACGTTTGCTCGAGCTTGATATTTACGGTTTGAAAGAAGAGAAGTATGATTATAAAAAAGTAGCTGGCGGTCTTTTATTGCAGGATAAAGATAATCGGGCGCTTAAAGCCGAAGAGTTAAAGGTCGTCTCCAAAATCAAACCCACCAAGGCGCAAGTGGAAGCCATGGTTTTTGGCTGGAAAATCATCAAGCATGTCAAAAGCAATGCCATTGCTTTAGTCAAAGGCACACAGACGGTCGGTATCGGCGGCGGGCAAACCAGCCGGGTCGATTCCGCCGTGCATGCCATACGCAAGGCCGGAAAGAATGCCAAGGGTGCCGTGCTTATCTCCGACGCCTTTTTACCCAAGGCAGATACAGTGACATTAGCGGCCAAGGCCGGCATCAAAGCCATCATCCAAACCGGCGGTTCCATCATGGATGAAAGTGTGATCAAAGAAGCAGATAAAAAGAAAATAGCCATGATCACAACCGGCATCCGCCATTTTAAGCATTGAGTAATTCCAGACACCTAGGATAATTTAATTATCCTGCGACGAGGTAGCGATGTTCAATCCGCATGAATACCTCAATTCATTCACCAATTTCGAAGCCAATTTACAGCAGCTCACGCCTACGGATTTTAGTTTAAGCCGCATTAAAGAATTGCTGGATGCTTTAGGCAATCCGGAAAAGAAACTTAAGTTCATTCACGTGGCCGGCACCAAGGGCAAGGGGTCGACCTGTGTTTTTATCGCGGGCATTTTGCAGCACAGTGGTTATAAAGTAGGTCTATTCACATCACCGCATTTGCACAAGGTCAATGAACGTATTCGCCTCGTGGATCTGCATAATAAAGACAGCAAAGAATTATTCCCGGGTTGCATCAGCGACGATAATTTAGCATCGATTCTGACCGGCATGCGCCCGCACGTAGCTAAGATTATCAATAAGGGCAGCGTGTTGACGTATTTTGAAGTGCTGACTGTTGCGGCCATCGATTATTTTGCCAAGTGCCAGGTTGATTTTGTGGTGTTGGAAACCGGTTTAGGCGGGCGGCTGGATGCCACCAATGCCGTCGATGCCATCATCACGGTGCTCACACCTATCAGCATGGACCACGTCAACATTTTGGGCCCCACCCTGACGCACATTGCCGCAGAAAAAGCAGGCATTGTTAAACACAGCTATCAAGAGGTGGTGGTGGCGCCTCAAGAAAAAGAAGCGATGGATGTGATCATCAATCGCTGCCGTGAATTTGGTATTGCACCGCTTATGGTGGTTCCGGAGAAATATAAGGATTTAAAAATCGCCTTGCGCGGTGCGCATCAAACCGTCAATGCCGCCACCGCCTTGAATGTGATTGAAGTGCTAAAGAAGCATGGGGTCAAAATCAGCGAGGAGGCCATTACCGACGGGTTAAAGCATGTGCGCTGGTCAGGCCGTTTTGAAGTGATTCGTGAGAATCCGCTGGTCGTGGTTGATTGCGCACATAATGCCGCCTCCGCCAAAGCCTTGGCCCAGGCATTGAATGACGTGTATCCATACCGACGGGTAATTATGGTCTTAGGGGTATCAGCGGATAAAGATGTGGCAAAAATATGCAGCCACTTGAAAGAAAACGCCGCGCATGTGATACTAACCAAGGCCGATCACCCAAGGGCTCACACATTTACTGACAAAGAAGCCAAACAATATTTTGGCTCCAAGCCATACACCTTAATACCTGATGTCCCATCAGCCTTAAAGGAAGCCTTGCGATTGACCAAAACAGAAGACATGATCGTCGTCACCGGCTCCATCTTCATCGTCGCCCAAGCCATGAAAGAAATAACAAGATATGTATCAATATAAAGGTTTGGAAGACACAATCGCGGCCATTGCCACACCGGCAGGGGTGGGAGGCATTGGCATTATTCGTATCAGCGGCAAAGATGCCATTGCTGTTGCCAAGGGCATGACCCGTCTTAAATCCGATAAAGATTTAAACGTTTGCTCTAGTTATACGGTGCATTATGGCTGGGCCCTTAAAGATGGCGAAAATATCGACGAGGTATTAATCACACTTATGCGTGGTCCTAAAAGCTATACCGCTGAAGATGTTATTGAGATTAGTTGCCATGGTGGTATGGCGGCGATGAAAGCCGTATTGGATGCGGTCTTAGAATCAGGGGCCCGTCTCGCCGAGCCTGGCGAATTCACTAAGCGCGCTTTTCTAAACGGCCGTATCGACTTGACCCAAGCCGAAGCTGTCCTTGATGTGATCCGGGCCAAGACTGATGCTTTCTTGAGGGTGAGCCATCATCAACTCAAAGGTGAATTAGCGACCAAACTTGAAGCCATACGCCAGCAACTCATGAGCCTGTATATCACAATCGAAGCCTTGATCAACTTCCCCGAGGATGATATTGATGCAGAGGGCCGCCAGCAAATATTAGATCGTATCGAAGCGCAGGCCCAAAGCATTGAAGCTTTGCTTAAATCCGCCGACAATGGCCGTTTGCTTAAAGAAGGCATACGCATTGTACTTTGCGGTAAGCCAAATGTAGGTAAATCGTCGCTGTTAAATGTTTTATTAAAACAAGACAGGGCCATTGTCACCAATATTGCCGGCACCACACGTGATGTGTTGGAAGAAAGCGCCCAGATCAATGGCATCCCTTTGCAATTAGTCGATACCGCCGGTATTTTGACCCCGCGCGATTTAGTGGAAGAAGAAGCGGTCAAGCGCAGCCATTTGTACATCGACAGCGCCGATGTGCTGCTGTTGGTGTTGGATGCCAGCCAGCCGCTTGATGAGCAGGATAAAATATTGATCGAAAAATTAAAAGACCGCCCGCTGGTGGCCGTACTTAATAAAAGCGACTTACCTTCCAAGCTGCCAGCCGCCACCTTGCCGTTTAGAAACTATGTGCATGTATCGACGGTGAATCGCCGCGGTATCGATGAATTGGAAAAAGCCATTGTGGCCTCTGTCTGGCAGGGTGGAGATATCGAAAGTCATGGCCTCTTAGTGAGCAATACCCGTCACATCATGGCCTTAAAACAAGCCTGCACGGATTTAAGCGGTGCTTTAGGGTTGATGGATGATAATGCGTCGTGGGAATTTGTTTCTGAACAGATTAAAGCCGCGGTCAATCAATTAGATGCCATCACCGGCCGTAATATCGACGAAGACTTACTCGACCGCATCTTTTCCGAATTTTGCATCGGTAAATAATCAATAACCTTTGAGTAAATTCTAAATGGATATCAAAGACTTCCATGCCCGCGGGGCATTTGTCAATCCGGCTAACCGTTTCGAAAAAATTTCCTTTGAGCGCGATGAGGATATTCCCGACGAAGACTATCCGCTGCCTAAGACGGAATTTTTCAAAGACGCCTCCAAGTCGATCATTTCCTATAATGACAGCCCTGACATCGGTTTTGAAACCAGTTTAAACCCTTACCGGGGCTGCGAGCATGGCTGTGTGTATTGCTATGCGAGGCCGACCCATGAGTATTTCGGTTTATCGTCGGGGCTTGATTTTGAAAGTAAGATTTTTGTCAAAACTGAAGCCGCTATACTTTTACGCAAGGAATTGAGCCTCCCTAAGTGGAAGCCGCAGGTCGTGGTGATGAGCGGCGTCACCGATTGTTATCAGCCTTTTGAACGAAAATTCGGCATCACCCGTCAATGCCTCGAGGTGCTTTTGGATTTCCGTAATCCGGTTGCCATTATCACTAAAAATAGATTGGTTTCGCGTGACATTGATATTTTGCATCAAATGGCAGCCTATCAAGGGGCCTGTGTGATGGTTTCGATTACTTCATTGGATAATCAAGTGGCCCGCGCCATGGAGCCGCGCGCCTCCACCCCGACGAACCGCTTGAAAGCCATTGAGGCTTTAAGCAAAGCCGGTATACCTGTGACCGTCAATGTTGCACCCATCGTGCCCGGTTTGACCGATCATGAAATCCCGGCCATATTAAAAGCCGCACGTCAAGCCGGCGCTTCGGGTGCTGGTTATACGGTCTTGCGTTTACCCTATGCGGTTAAAGACCTCTTCGAGGCCTGGCTGGAACAATATTTCCCCGACCGCAAAAATAAAGTATTAAACCGCATCAAAGAATTACGCGGCGGAAAACTCTATGATTCCGGCTGGGGCACCCGCATGAAGGGCCAGGGCCTATTTGCCGAACACATCCGCGACATGTTCGATATGGGCGTCAAACGCGCCAATTTCCCCCAACACCGCCCCCGCCTATCCACCACATCCTTCCGTAACCCTAATCAAAAACAACTCACTCTCTTCGAATAAAAAGAATTGGTAGACGCTACCAATTCTTTTTCTATTTCTGTTTGGTGTTAATGAGTTCTTGCTGGGCGGCC
>CAZBJT010000051.1:5991-8577 GCA_964492215.1 uncultured Planctomycetales bacterium
CTACCAATTCTTTTTCTATTTCTGTTTGGTGTTAATGAGTTCTTGCTGGGCGGCCATGAGTTTTTTGATCATGTTGGGATCACTCATGAGTTCTTGGGTCAAAGCCATGATCTTGGGATTACTGAATAATTTGGAATAGTCTTTTGAATCCACGGCCTTTTGTATCTCAGGGTCCTGCATGAGGGCGGCAAAACGTGCGTCTTGGGCCAATGAGCTCAAGGCAGGATTGCCAGCCATGGATGCAGCGGCGGGCATGGCGGTATTTTTATTGTTCCAAGGCAGCAAGGGCTTGAGGCATTGATAAGTCATGGAGCGATGAATGTCATCGTGCATGGGTTTGACCCCATTCATCATCGGCGGCACCAAAGATAATAACACTACAGTGATCAATACAAAGCTCAATCCCCAAATCAACGTCAACACCGCACCGGCCACGGCACTTAAAGGAGAGGGTTTCCATTCGGTTTGGATGAACTGGTGCCAGATGGTGAGGAAATGGCCGATTAGAAATTGAATGGCCATGGGTCCGAATAAACCAATCATCAACGCTAAAACAACGTTATGTGTTGTTTGGTAAATCACCGTGCTTAAGATGGTTGCTATTATAAGGGAAAAGGGCCCCAAGATGGAACGGAGAAATCCGCGCGAGGCGCCGCGTATGATAAAAAAAACACTGCAGCCTAAAACAATACAATCAGTGATGGTCATTGATTAATGTTCAGCAACAAACCGCAAATAGAGCAGGTAATAAACAATAAGAAAGACGCAATACGCCACCGGAACAAAAAAACACACGCGGATGATCCAGGGGAAGTGTAATTTAAGTTTGGACTTGGCTGTTTTTTCTTTGATTTTCTCGTATTCAGCCAAAGTCAGTTGGGTAATTTTCTTTTGGGGTGTTTTATCTGCCATAATTGAGGATAGTATAACATTTGCTCTGGGCCTAATCAACCACAGATGATAAAATTATTAAATTCACTTTAAGTTATTTTGTACCTATTTTCATAACTCATTTATTTATAGGCTGTTCCAATAAAAAACTATTTTATATATTTATTTGCCTTTTGGCGAATATGTTTTACAATATGTATTAGAAAACGCTTTCGTGATCATAACCTTTTACCCCATAAAAGGATACAATCTTATGAAAACCGCCCAAAACAAACGTTCGGAAGACCGTTACAATTGTTTTGTCCCTGTAGAAGGGAAAACAGGCTCAGAATTTGATCAAACCAGGACAGTGGATATTAGTCGCCACGGTATCGGCTTTTTATCAGCCCATCCGATCCCTTTAAACCAAAAAATAGCGGTTGAAATCGCCCTTAAACCAAACACGGAACCTGTTTTGGTTGTTGGGGTTGTGAAATGGGTCCGCAAAATAAGCGATGCGGATCAATACCGTGTAGGCATGACATTTTCTGAGATCATTTCGGGTTCTTCGACACGTTTGGACAAGTACTTTACTTCCACTAACATGGAAGAACAAGAAGAGCTATAGGATCCGATCGAGGAAGACCTATGCCAACTGTTGAGACCTCAGGGGAACGCCGTATTTTTGAGCGCTTTTCCGCCCGTTTTCCAACCAAGTTCAAAGATGCCCGCAGCGATTTTGGAACAGAAGTTTATTTGCGTGATGCTTCGGCCTCTGGCGTGCGCATCGTCACCCGTGAACGTTTTTTTTTAGATAATCATGTGGCCCTGGAAGTAGAATTACCTGATGGCGGCGCACCACTCACGATCAATGGCCGCGTCACCTGGACCAGACCCATGAATGCAGCCATGTGGGATGTGGGGCTGCAATTTGCCAATATCGATTTCATGAAAATGCACCGCTTGTTTAAATTCACCGAAGCCCACTCTAATACGTCAGATACTTAAAAATCCCCATGAGCGAATCTGCTTTTTACAATTACACCCCTGATGGGGTAAGCTTTACCTCAAAACGGGCTGTTGCCGTCAAGACCATCTATGCCCCTTTATGCGGACCGGAAGCATCCTCTTTAAAATCTGCCATCACACCATCACTTAGCGGCGACATCAAGACCGATAAATTTCATTATGTCACCAAGCCGGCTTCGCGCGAAGATTTGCGCCAGGGCGTGCGTGATTTCTTTGTCTACATCAAAGGCAAAGGCGTTTTTTCCCTGACACAAGAAAGCGCGCCCGATTCTGCAGAGGTTACGGTCGGTCAAATTTGGCATCAATTAACCCGCGTGCATAAAACGGCCGGCCTTGAATTAAGTGCGGTCAATTTTATCCCGTCGACCAATGAGAGCGTTGAGCTCATGCGTGTCACGGTTAAAAATATTTCCCGTAAAGCACTCACCATTACACCGACGGCCGCTGTGCCCTTGTTCGGCCGTTCTTTAGCCAACAAGCATGACCACGAGCATGTTACGGCCTTGCTTAACCGCGTTGAGCAAATGCCTGAAGGCGTTTTGTTAGAGCCCACCATGGCTTTTAATGAAGAGGGGCATAAGCAAATCCAGAGCGTTTATTTTGTGTTTGGTGCGCAAGGCAACGGTGCCAAAATCACCGGATCTTTTCCGACGGTGGACTCATTTTACGGCGATGGGGGAGATTTAG
>CAZBJT010000052.1:0-5059 GCA_964492215.1 uncultured Planctomycetales bacterium
TTTAGATTCATTTTAATGAATTCATTAAGACCTTTGGATTTATCCTGAATCAAACCGGTGATTTTGCCGGTCCTGGGTGGTTGATCATTGCCGATGGCCATAATCGATTTGGAAAGATCGATTTTTTGGGAATCGGCCCATTTCATTGGTTTGATGGGGTAAGGTAATTTAACGCGCAGGAAGCTGAAATCGTATGTCTTGGATGTAAATACGATTTTGGCCGGCAACCGGCTGCCGTCACGCAAGATCACAAAAATAAACGGCGCATGGATAATGGTATGGGTGTTTGTCACCACAAGGCCGGAATTATCGATAATGATGCCGACCGCTGAACGATTAAAGGAAGCCTGTCTTTTATTTTTGGCGGCTTTTTTATCGGCGTGCATGACCTTGGTCAATTCAGTTTTTATCCCGACAATTGATTCCTGGGCCTGCTGGATATGTTCGAGGAAATTATCCTGGGCCATGGCTTGGGGTATAAAAAAGAAAGTCAGGAGACAGAAGAATAAAGATGACATTTAATTATTCTAACTGCCGAGGCAAATGGATGCAAGCGGGGTTTATTTGATGGATTAACCCTTGACGGGGGTTTTAAACGCTTATAATATCTCTGTATCCATGTCCACCCCTGTAATCAGTAGAGCGCTTAAGCCCCAAGATATTCCGTTGTTGCGTCAACTCTGTTGCGATGTTGCCAACCGCGGTAAACCTGTGGAAAGTATTTTTCCAGACCGTGTCTTGGTCGCGGACTTGCTGACTAATTATTATACCCGCTACGAACCTTCGGCGACATTTGTAGCAGAAGCCGAAGGCCAGGTGGTGGGGTATATCAACGGCTGTTTGGACAATCGCCGTTATGGATTGGCGATGTTCTGGATCATTGTCCCCGGCGTTCTGCTAAAGGCATTTAAACGGGGGACGTTTTTTAATCCTATATTTTGGCAGCATATCGCTGCCATGCTGCGCAATTGGCGTCGTTTATTCAGTTGGCGGCGTACGTCTTTTAACAGCCATCAGGGGCATATGCATATCGGTATTGCTGAAACGCATAGGCATCAGCATATCGGTGAGCGTTTAGTTAATGCGCTTTGTGATTATGCCCGCACCAAAGGCGCCCATGAGATCAGCGCTTCCGTGCATGATGCCAACACCGCCGCCTGCCGTTTTTTTGAGAAATTGGGTTTTACCGTCCGTGAGCGTCATGACATGGTAGTCAGCCATGGCCATAAAATAGAGCAGTATCAGGGTTTACTTTATGTTAAAGATCTGGTGTAAATATTTAGTTATTGTGCTGGGTATCATTATTTTTGTTCCAACGGCGCAGGCCATTCAGGAGCAGGACACTTCTTCTTTGAAAGAATTGGTACTAACCCCGCAAGACCGGATTTTAGTTTTATCCCCGCATCCCGACGATGAAGTATTGGGAGCGGGCGGTGTTTTGCAGCGGGCTGTCAGCATGAACCTGCCGGTAAAGGTGGCTTTTTTGACCTATGGCGACAGCAATCAATGGTCTTTTTTATTATACCGCAAACACCCGGTGGTGATGCCTGGGGCCGTGCAGAAAATGGGTTTGGTGCGCCGCGATGAAGCTTTGGCGGCCGCCGACATTTTAGGGGTGAGCCGGGATAATTTGATTTTTTTAGGTTACCCTGATTTTGGTACATTGAATATGTGGTTTTACCATTGGGGGGTGAGCCGCCCGCCATACCGCAGTTTGTTCACCCGTGTCAATGAAGTACCTTATCAGGGGGCCTTGCGTCCCGGTGCTGCCTATAAAGGAGAAGATGTCTTAAGAGACTTGCGCACGGTATTGCACAATTTTAAGCCCACTAAGATCTTTGTTTCGCATCCGGCAGACCATAATGGGGACCACTTGGCTTTTTATCTTTATTTGCGGGTCGCTTTATGGGATGAAGGCATGGAAGACTTAGTTGAGGTCTATCCATTTTTGATCCATTACCTAGGCTGGCCCAGGCCTCAGGGTTTTCATCCGGATAAAGATCAGCAGCCGCCGGAGAATTTGAGCAAAGGCATACTTTGGACGCAATACCGCCTGACGAATGAAGAGTTCGACCTGAAGAAAGCGGCCTTGGTCGCGCACAAAACACAATACCATTCCACCCCTAAATATTTATCTTCTTTTCTCAAGCACAATGAGATCTTTGGTGATTTTCCAACGGTGCATTTGCGCATGAATGAGAACTCATCGGTTTTTTCTCTGAAACATAAATCTTTGGCATCGGCGGAATTGCCTGATGAATTCAATGAGAATGAGAAAAATGCCTTTGTCGGCGTGGAATGGAAATTCGTGCGTTGGGAAGGGACGGATCTCATCGTTTCAATCGAATTATCCAAGCCATTGGCGCAGGACGTGGAAGCCTCAATTTATTTTTTCGGTTATAGCAAAGACAAGCCGTTTGCCGAGATGCCCAAGATCAATGTGCGTTTAGGGGTATTGAGCTATACGATTTATGACCAGAATAAGCGCATTGACCAGCAGTCCGTCATTGTCAAGCGCACAGCCAATGATGTGACGATCGCTGTGCCGTTGAAATTATTAGGTAACCCGCAGCATTTATTGACCAGTGCGCGCACCTATTTGGGCAATGTGCCTTTAGACAGCGCCTCATGGGTGGCGGTTGAATTCGATTAAATATAGGAGTTATGGATGGACATCATTCATGCGATTATTTTAGCTGTCATTGAAGGCGTGACAGAATTTTTACCCGTGTCGTCGACCGGCCATATGATCATTGCCTCACAGGCCATGCATATCCCGCAGACAGAATTTTTAAAGACTTTTGAAATCGCCATCCAATTAGGTGCCATTTTAGCGGTGGCGGGCATGTATTTGCGGGTGTTTCTGCTAGATTGGGACATTGGCCTGCGTGTGATGGCGGCCTTTGTGCCGACCGCGGTGGTTGGTTTTATTTTATATAAATTGATCAAGCATTATTTGATGGGCAATGCCTTGGTGGTGGCTTGGGCCTTATTCGTGGGCGGTGCTTTGCTGATCCTTTTTGAATTATATTTCCGCCCTAAGAACGAACCGCTGACAGATTTAAAGAAAATATCTTATCCCCAGGCCATGTTGATTGGTTTATTTCAAGCCTTGGCTGTAGTGCCGGGTGTGTCGCGTTCAGCGGCCACGATTATTGGAGGCATGCTGCTTGGGGTAGGGCGTAAATCTATTGTGGAATTTTCTTTTTTATTGGCGGTGCCCACCATGCTTGCAGCCACGGTTTTAGATATAGCCAAGACAGATGCTACGATCACTGGATCGGAGTGGGGGATATTGGGCGTTGGTTTTGTGGTGGCCTTTGTGGTGGCCTTTGCGTCGGTGAAATTTTTATTGCGTTACATACAGCATCATAATTTTATTCCTTTCGGGGTTTACCGTGTGGTGGCCGGTGTATTGTTCTTGTTATGGTTTTCATTGCACTGATGGAGAGCTATAGATGGCAAAATTAAAATTAGATCTTCACGACATTTTTAATAAGGGCAATTCCATTGAAAATGAATTAAACCGCGTTATTAATGAAGCAGTGGATAAGGGTATTGATCTAGTGGAGATAATCCCCGGCAAAGGTTCCGGCCAGCTTAAGAAACATGTGTTAAGGTTTTTGGATCAAAAACACATCAAGGCTTTATACCGGCGCGTAGAGAAGGATGATAAGAATTTTGGCCGTATTTTTGTGCATTTTTAATGGTCTGACATGTTTGCAAAATTAAAAGCATGGTTTCATGCGCTTTATCTTGACCTGATTGCCTTTAAGGAAGACCCTCACCAGATTGCTTTAAGTTTTGCCATGGGTGTTTTCTTAGGGATTTTGCCTTTTACCGGGGTATTGGCAGCCATTACATTAGCCTATATCTTCAAGTTGAATAAGCCGGCCGCTATTTTGGGGAGTGCGCTCACCAATACCTGGCTTGGTTTGATAGTCTTAGGTGGAGCGATTCACATCGGTGCTTTGTGTTTGAGGTTAAATGGGCAGGATGTGCAGGCCCAACTTCAGGCATTGATACATGATTTTCATTGGCATGACGTATTCACGCTATCTTTTTTGAAATTACTGCTGCCGGTAGTCGTCGGTTATTTGATCCTTAGTTTTGTCTTTGCATTGTTAGGTTATGTATTGACTTTGGTGGTTATTCACTGGCATCGCAGGAAATAATTGGTGACAGTCACCAATTAATTTTTTCTTGCCCTTTTTCTCGTCAGCGAGTATACTCATATTCCTCTGGGAATATAAGTACAGATTTATTTGTAAATTGATTTACATCTTTCTAACCAGGAGAGTCAATGTTAGAAAACCGCCGCCATTTTCGTTTAAAGCAGTATTTTGACGTGAATTGGAAGGTTAATGGCCAAGATGATGTAGGTGAAGGCACGATATTTAATATTTCCAGTTCGGGTCTTTTATTGCAGACCGACAAAGTATTTAAGCCGTCGGACAATTGCATCATGTCGGTGGAAGTCATTCCCGGCAGTGTGCGTCCCTTTACAATTAAGAAGGGCAAAGTGATGTGGTTTCGCCGCATCCGTACCCCGCAAGAGCGTTATCAATGCGGCATACAGTTTTTGGATAAGAGTTTTGACAAAGAATTTCAACAATGGCTGGATGAAGAAGTCACGCGTCTGGGTGAAGCATCAAATGTAAATGTTCTTAGTAATCTAGTGGTGTAATCATAAGGGAGGGAAGTAACGTGGCAGAGACAGTATTAAACCAACAAGAACCGAAAACAGATCTTTCAGTCGATGGCAAGCAGCAAAATATGCGTTTAAAGAAAATCATCGGTGTGATTTTATCCGGTGTAATGATCATTTTGACCATTTATGTGTTAAGCCTGCAGCATCAAAATGCCTCGACATTCGAGCATTCCACTGACTTGGCCTTAAACGCCGGGGTCCATCAGGCAGCCAATTACCGTCAGTATGTGCAGCAATATAAGGAAACCAAGATCCAATTAGAAGAAACCACGCGCAAGTTAGAAGAGGTCAATCACCAATTAGACGTGGTTACCGCTGAATTAAATACCACCAAGGGCATGCTGTCAC
>CAZBJT010000052.1:5069-8529 GCA_964492215.1 uncultured Planctomycetales bacterium
GACCCAAACCATGCTGGCCTCAGCCCAGGATGAGAACACCAAGCTTAAGCAGGAATTGCAAGGCTTGGATGGGTTGCGCACGACCGAAGGTGTGCAGAATGTGGACCAATTGGAAGTCAAGATCAAGGACTTAAAGCAGGAGAATGTGCAGGTGGGAGCCCAATTGGTGGATTTAAAGAACCAGTTGCGCGCTTTCGAAGCTGATTTTTCCAATATGGAAGAAGGTAAATCGTTGATTTCCTTGTTCCAGAATAAGATCAAGTTGGTCAAGACCCGCATGCATTATTTGAAGCAAGAGGCTTATTTTGCCAAGATCTCTGCTCAAAAAGAAAGAGACCGCATCGCAGCCTTAAACGGCAACAGCGGTTTTGTGGTCCGTAATGCCGATGCCAAGAAGTCTTCCGGTGTCGATGTTAAGATTGTCCAATAATTAAATCTTGTGAATAGTTCTAAAAAGGGGACACGTTAATGTGTCCCCTTTTTTATTGAAATCCCGTCACAAAGTCGTTAATATATGGGGTATTTAATTCTTAACAAGAGGAGTTTTCTATGAGTTTAGAAGCCAAGATCAATGCTGATTATATCGAGGCCATGAAGGCCCGCGACAGTGTCCGTTCCGCAACAGTCAATTTTCTGCGTGCCCAGATCAAGAGTGTCAAGATCGACAAGCGGGTGGAATCAGTTAGCGACGAGGATATCATTGCGGTGCTAAAGAAACAAGTCAAGCAAAGGCAGGACTCCATTGCCCAATTCACCGCGGGCGGTCGTCAGGATTTAGTGGCTAAGGAAGAAGTTGAAATGGGTATTTTACGCAGTTATCTACCGGCAGAAATGTCGACCGAGCAGCTAAAAGCCATTATCGACGATATTGTTACCTCCACCGGGGCTAATTCCATCAAGGACATGGGCCGGGTGATGAAAGACGTATTGGCAAAAGTCGCGGGTCAGGCTGACAATCAGGTAGCCAGCGCTTTGGTCAAAGAGCGTCTATCGAAATCTTAATTCAATGCGTCTACTGAGAACGTTTTTAATTGCCGTCGTTGTTTTCTTTGCCGGCTGGTCTTTTGGCTGGCTACAGAACCATTATGTGGTCCCTGTATTTACATATCATCATGTAAGCCCGGTGGGTTCCCAGTTAGATACTGTTTCGCCTGAGTCGTTTGAAGCTCAAATGGCTTATTTGAAACGTCATGGGTATCAGGTGATCTCATTTGATGATTTGGTCGATGGTATTGCCAAAGGTCGTCAGTTTACCCATCATGAGGCGGTAATAACCTTTGATGATGGGTATAACGATAATTATACGTATGCTTATCCTATTTTGAAGAAGTATGGATTTCCTGCCATCGTGTTTTTGATCTCGGACCAAATCGGCTTGCCCGGTTTTTTGACCTGGCCGCAGGTCAAGGAAATGGATGCTGGTGGCTTTATGGCAGGGGCCCACACCCGTCATCACCCTTATTTGCCTGATATACCATTGGATCGGGCCCAGGATGAGATTATGGGCAGCAAACGCATCATCGAGGAGAACTTGGGAAAACGTATTGATTATTTTTCTTACCCCAGCGGAGGGTTTACATCACAGATAAAAACGATTGTCCGTGAAGAAGGGTTTAAGGCCGCCGGTACGACCAATCGCGGCAATGACAAATTCAATCACGACCTTTTTGAGATAAAACGTATCCGTGTCAACAATACAGATACGCATTTTGGCGGCATCGTTTTATGGGCCAAGCTTTCCGGTTATTATAATTTGCTTCGTCAAACGAAGCACGGGCACTAAACATTGAAAGGTGAATATGCCGCAGCAATATGCATTGAATGAAAACGGTTCTTTTTTAATTGAAGATTACAATCACAGTAAGGTATTCTCTAACTTTTTCCCGGGGGTGGCCGGCCTTTATGGCATACCCATGTGGGCTTTTTATATCAATCGCGGGCAAGGCATTGCGTCTTTTGGTGTTGAATCAAAAGACAAGGCCATTTTAGAATTCCAGCCGGCTAACCGCGCTTATCGTTTAACATCCATCCAGGGTTTTCGCACATTCTTGAAAATCAGCGACGGCAAGAAGGAGTCTTTTTATGAGCCTTTTGCCAATAATGCAGCCAGCCCCTATAAGACCAAGCAGGTCATGACTATCACTAGCCATGACATGACGATTGAGGAAGTCAATGCGACATTGGGTTTAAAAGTGACGGTGAATTATTTCACCATGCCGGAAGAACCTTATGCCGCCTTGGTCCGTCAGGTCACGATTGAGAATATTTCCAAGAAGAAATTGAATATCCAGTGCATCGATGGGTTACCGGCGATCAATCCGTATGGGTTAAAGGACTGGTTAAGTAAGCATATTTCCCGCACCGTTGAGGCTTGGGTGGCTGTGCATAATACCGCCAATAAAGCGCCATTTTATCAATTTAAGGTAGAGGTAGCTGATACCCCGCAAGTGACACATATCAATGAGGGGAATTTCTATTTTGCTTTTGACGGAGACACGCAGAAATTATTAGATCCCATTGTGGAAGCGGCCTGCGTATTTGGCCACGCCACGGATTTTCTAGTACCGGAAGCATTTTTAAATAGTAAGCAATTCGCTGTCCCTGCCATGCAGCAGACATCCAACCGCACCCCGTCGGCATTCGTGTTTACAAAAATGGCCTTGAACCCGGGGAAATCCAAGACCTTTATTGCTTTGGCAGGTTTTGCGCATGACTTGAGCGAATTAAAGGGTGTGGTCAAATCCGCGACTAAGAGCGGTGCCATTGCCAAGAAGCATGCACGCAATCAGGCTATTATCGATTCCATTAAAGATAATTGTTTTACCCATAGTGCGTCGACGGCATTTAATCAATATTGCGGCCAGACGTTCCTGGATAATGTATTGCGCGGCGGCCTGCCGATCTCTTTGCAAACAGCGGATGGCCCCGTGCCGTTTAATGTATATAGCCGTAAACATGGCGATCTTGAACGTGATTATAATTTCTTTACGCTAAGCCCCACATTTTTATCGCAAGGCAATGGTAATTACCGTGATGTGAACCAGAATAGGCGTAATGATATTTATTTCAATCAGGATGTCAAAGATAGCGCTGTGGTTAATTTCTTTAATTTATTACAGGCTGACGGGTATAACCCTCTGATTATTAAAGGTGCCACTTTTGTAGTCCGCAATGAAGCTATTGCAGATGCTATCATCAAAGATTTTGCCATTGGTGAGGGGTCGGAGAAGGTAAAGAGCGCTTTGTTAAAAGGCTTTATGCCGGGCGATTTGTTGAATTTAGTCAGCCGCCAGGTAAAGATCAAAGGAACGCCGCAGCAGTTCTTAAACCATGTGTTAGGTTCATGCCAGAAGCAGGAAACCGCTGAACCGGGCGAAGGATTTTGGACCGACCATTGGACGTACAATCTTGATCTCGTCGAGAGTTATTTGAGCATTTACCCCGAAGCGCTTAAGGGTTT
>CAZBJT010000053.1:0-8411 GCA_964492215.1 uncultured Planctomycetales bacterium
GCTTGGTTTTGAACTGCCCAGTAATTTTATTTTCTTCGCTTTGTTTTGCGTGTTCATTGTTTTAAGTCTGTTGCTCACGGTATTGTTGTGCCAGCAAAACAGCCGTAATGACACCATGGCCCATAAAATCGCTTTGCTCGAGCTTGAGCTTAATGAAGTAAAGAAACGTTTAAAGTAACCCTGCGTATTTATTGATGAATCCGATCGAGATCAGTGTCATTATTCCCGCTTACAATGCATCCGCCACTATTGGCCGTGCCTTGGAGGCGCTCGCCTCTCAAGATTACCCCAAGCCTTATGAAGTGATCGTTGTTGATGACGGATCAACGGACAATACGTCCCAAGTCGTTCATGGTTTTTCTAATGTGCATTATGTTTCTCAGGACAATGCCGGTCCTGCGGCGGCGCGCAATCATGGGGCCCGTTTGGCCAAAGGTGAATTCCTGGCCTTTACGGATTCCGATTGCGTCCCGCATCACGATTGGTTGTCGCGTTTAATGGCGGGGTTTACGGGGGATGAGGTAACGGTTGTGGCCGGCAGCTACGGCATTGCTAATCCGGAAAATCTGTTGGCCCAAGGTGTTCACCGGGAGATTATCTTCCGTCACCATGTTTTAATGCCGGATTTTCCTAAAGCTTTTGGCAGTTATAACTTTTGCGCCAGGAAAAATGCCTTTCAACAGGTCGGTGGTTTTAATGAAGAATACAGGCAGGCCAGCGGGGAAGATAATGATTTAAGTTACAAGTTTATTGGGGCCGATTGCCGCATTTATTTTCAGCGTGACGCCTTGGTCGATCATTACCACTCGACGAGCCCTGTGAAATATTTGAAAGAACAGTTCCGTCATGGTTTCTGGCGGGTCGGCATGTATGCAGACCATGCCCAGATGGCGGGAGGGGACGGGTATACCTTCTGGAAAGATATCGCGGAAGTACCAATTGCAGGCGTTTGTCTTTTGGGCTTGGTCTTAAGTGCTTTACATATCATTGGGTTTGGACAGGTGTTGTGGTTTTTATGGGTGCCGTTTTTAGTTTTCGAAATATTGTCCGGATGTTTTTTAATGCGTGATATTTTTAAAGGTTTTTTTTTCGGATTTATTTTATTTTTACGCGCCTTTGCAAGGACATTAGGTTTCTCGACGGGGATTTTGGCTTTTTTTTTAAAAGTTATGGAAAAAAAATCCAAATAAACCTTGAATCACTATGTTGCTATGTTAGTATGTTTACATAAGATTGAGGCGAACTGTAACTTTGTACGATTATTCAGGTTATGTCTTTCAAGGAATCCTAGACGACAAAACGTGATCAGGGTTTAATTATGGCCAAAGAAACTGCAGAGCAGAAATTGTTGAAGATGATGCAAAAAGGCGGAGATTCCGTCGCTGCTAAGTCAACATCAAAGTCTCGCAAATTATCATTGTCATTTAATATCGGCATGGTGAATCAATTGCTGATCGTTGGCATTTTGGTCTGCCTGGTTCTCTTGGTTATGGAAATGCGTTCAGGGTTTTCTTTGCTTAATCAGACAGTTGATTTTACGGATGACGCAAAAGTCGCTCAAAATATTGGCGATGCCGCATTGCCCACAGGTAACAATGTTGATTACTACCTTGATCAAATCAACAGCCGTAATATTTTCAAACCTTATGAAGCTCAAACAACCGCGGCAGCCAGTGAACAAAGCCTTGGCAAGCGCTTGTCGAAATATAAACTTGTTGGTGTGGCATGGCTCGATTTACCGGAAACGGCATCCATCATGATTGAAGACACCCAAAACAAACAAACTTATTTTCTTAAGCAAGGTGAACAATTAGAAGGCGTAACAGTCAAGACCATCTATACGGATAGAGCGGTCTTCAGTTACGAAAATGAGGAGACTACAATCAAGCTATGAGCAACCACATCCTAAAACTCAAGTTTTTACTTTTTGTGCTCGTCGGCCTTATCGGCTCGGCGACGTTTTTAACGTACGCCGCCCATGCTCAGTCATCGGACGAGGGTGCTGAATTGCCCAAGCCGATCATTTTGACTGAGCCTAAGGAATCCCTCGAGGATCGCATGGCGCGCAAGATCACGTTAGACGTGCGCGACATGAACATCGTCGATGTGATCAAGTTCCTGGCCCAGAAGGGGGAATTCAACGTCATCATTTCCCCGACGGTGGATGGTCGTTCCACTGTACTCCTGCACAATGTCGGCATCAAAGATGCGCTGGATATCGTCATCGTTTCCAATAAGTTGGCGTATCACATTGAGAATGACATTGTCCAAATCATGTCTGCGGTTGAGTATGAAGCGATGTACGGCAAGCAATTCAGCGATAAAACGGAAGTGGCCATCATCCATTTGCAATATGCCAAACCCAGTTACGTTTTGGCGGCGTTGGACAATATGAAAAGTAATATCGGCAAATTGATCATTGATGAAGATACCGGTTCCGTGGTTTTGGTTGATACACCGCAATCCATTGCCTTGATGAAAAAGGCCATTACTCAAATTGAACGTCCGTTAGATACCATCGTCTACGATTTGAAATATGCGCGTGCGGATGTGGTGGCAGAGAAATTACGTTCACGCATTGATGCTAAGGCGGTTGGCTCCATTACTTCAGATGAACGCTCCAATCAAGTGTTAGTACGTGTTTTCCCTGGCCGTCATGATGAAGTTAGAAAAATAATTGCCAGCTTGGATGAACCCACCAAAGAAGTGTTGATTGAGGCGCGTGTCTTGGAAGTGATCTTAAAGCCCAATTATGACGTTGGTGTGGATTGGGCCAGTCAGATAGCTATTAATGGTAAGAACAAACTTTCTTTTCAAAACCTTAATGTTAATGAAGGCGCTTTGCCCTCCAGTGATCCTTTGTCTTCCGGTTTCGGTCGTATTGCCGTAGGGAACATTAATGCCAATGATTTTGCCGTAGCATTACGTTCCTTGCAATCGGTGAGCGACACCAAGATTATTTCCAGTCCGCAGATTTTGGTCACTAATAATGAAGAAGCTAAGATCCATATCGGTGACACTGTACCCTATATTATATCCACCACCGTAGGTACAGCCGATCCGGTCACCAGTGAAGATGTGCGTTTCATTGATGTCGGTTTAAAATTAGACGTTCTTCCTACCATTAATGACGACGGCATGGTGACCATGCGTTTACGGCCCGAAATATCTTCCGTGGTCGGTAGTCTGCAGGGAGAGAGGAGCAAGATTCCTCAAGTTAATAAGACTGAAGTGGAAACATCTGTGATGGTGCAGGATGGCCAAACCATTATTATGGCTGGTTTACGTAAGGAAGATAAAGCTCACACCAAAAGAGGGATCCCGGTGCTGATGGATCTGCCATATCTGGGTAATGCGTTCTCACGTACATCGGATTCGATCACATCGACGGAAATCGTCATTTTGATTACCCCGCACATCGTTAAGGGCACAGACGATTATACCAAGGTCGTCGGTGACATTAAACCGGCAAAAACATATAACGATAATATACAACCTAAAGGAACGGCCAAACCAGCGGCCCAACCTTAAAATCATTAAAGCACGGAGACATTCTATGGGCAAATATTGGACAGGGGTAAATTTCAAAAGGTCGTTGATGGTATTGACGGCGGCTTGTTTTTTTGCCCTATTAGAAAACGCTTGCGTACGGGCGGATGAACCCTCTGCCGATTTGCCGCCGCAGGCTGCCGCTTCCGACGCTGAACAATCAAAAGTTGAACGCGAACAATTCGTTAAGGAAATACGCCGTGTCGAGAACTTGAACAAAAAATATACCCAAGAGATCGAAGATGTTAAAGGCTTATTAGCTGAAAAAGACGAAGATTACCAGAAGCGCATGAAAGATTTGGAAGACAAGATGGCTGCCGAGCAGGACACCAAGAAAAAAGAAGCTGTCATGGCCGAACAAAGCCAGCAAACAGCCCTCGAGCTCACATCAAAGACCAATGAAATGCTTTCCAAGGGCGGTGATTTAGACCCGGAAGATCAGCAATTCAAGGATGAGCTGGCCAAAGCGCATTACAACATGGGCAACATTTATTATGAACGCGGGGAATATCAGCGCGCCGTTGTTGAGTATTATCAAGCCGTCGATTTAGCACCCAATGACCCGGACATTCATTACAATTTGGCCTTTGTCAGCGCCGAGTATTTAGGCGATCAGGAAACCGCGCTTAAGCATTACCAGTGGTATTTGTATTTAAGGCCTAAGGCCGATGATGCGGCGAGAGTCAAAGAAAAAATTTTAGAAGCGAAGTTTCATTTACGTGCCAAGATCGATTCCCCGTTGGATAAGAACAACGGCAATTATAATGTGGTCCGTTAATTTTGTTTGAGAATTGATCTCTAGTTTTATTTTATGGCAAAACATATCAAAATAATTTCGGCAGCGATCCTCTTAAGTGTGGCCTTTTCTCATTTAAGCTTTGCTAACAATTTAAACATTTCCGCAGTGTCTTTGGCTACCCGTAATCCATCAGCTAAGACCGTCACGGTTAATTTTAACGTCAGCTGGCAAAATTCCTGGCGCAATAAAATCAATCATGATGCGTTATGGTTAACGGTGCGTTTGAACAATGCCCAAGCATCTCCGTCACCTAAACAGTTGTGCCAGGTCACGGCCTCCGGCTTAAATCCAGCCGGTACCTCGACGGGGACAGCAAATAATTTAGAAATGTATGTGCCTTCCGATCGTTTAGGTGCATTTTTGCGTCGTTCCACTAATAGCATCAGCGGTAATATCGCCACACAGAATGTGCAATTGACGGTTAACTACCAAGGTTGCGGTTTTGCTGATTCTGATCAGATCAATGCCAGTATCCTGGGGTTGGAAATGGTCTATATCCCGCAAGGTTCTTTTTATGCCGGTGATTACAATGGCAGCAGCGCTTCCCTTAATAAGGGCACGGCAGACAGCAACCCTTGGAATGTCACCAGCGAAAATGCCATTGCCGTTTCCAATCCTGCTTCCAATGGTTACCGTTATGTTTCTGCCGGCAACAGCGGTGAATACGCCACCGGCGCTTCATTTACGGTTCCGGCCGCCTTCCCTAAAGGGTACAATGCTTTTTATGTGATGAAGTATGAATTGAACGAAGGGCAGTGGGTTGAATTCCTTAATGCTTTACCCAGCGCTGCTGCCCGTGCCAACCATGATTTAACGGACAATAATCATAAAAATTCCGACAGTGTCATCGCACGCAACACCATCAGCTGTGCCGGCACACCTTTAGTTTGTTCAACTGACCGTCCTGCCCGCGCGGTGAGTTTTTTAAGCTGGTCGGATTTAACTGCTTTTTTAGATTGGGATGCCTTACGCCCCATGAGCGAATTAGAATTTGAAAAAATCAGCCGCGGTCCGCTTTTACCATCAGCTGGGGAATATATTTGGGGTAGTACGGACATTACCGGTGCCGCTGCCATCAGCGGGAATGAAGATGGCTCTGAAACAGTGACAACCTCTAATGCCAATGCCCAGTATAACAGTGCTACTTTAAGCGGCGGAGATGCATCTTCCGGTGCAGAATATCAAAGCGGGGCTTTGCGTAATGGTGTTTTTGCTGCCGGCAATGCCACACGCATCAGTGCCGGTGCTTCTTATTATGGGGTCATGGAATTGGGCGGTAATTTGAAAGAACGCGTGGTCAGTATCGGCAATGCATCCGGCATCAGTTTTACCGGTACACATGGCAATGGGGCTTTGTCAACCACCGCCGGTTTTGAAGGCAATGCGGATGTAAGCGCATGGCCCGGTTTAGATGCATCCCCGGATCATGGCATCACGTCGGCCACCGGTTCGGGTTTCCGCGGCGGTTCCTGGTCGGATACCGCAGCACGTTTACAAACATCAGATCGTTTTGAAGCGGCATTGACATCGACAGCTGCTGCCAATAATTTTGGCGGCCGCGGGGCACGTACTTATGACGGCAATTAATTCTATGCGTAAATTATTTTTATCTATTGTCATGATGATGCTCTTGGTCCCTGTAGCACAGGCCAATAATTTACAGCTCAACAATTTAAATGTGGTGAGCACGGATACGGCATCCAATACCATGACCTTTAATTTTGATTTGACCCAGGATAATAGCTGGCGCACCACCACCAATTATGATGCCGCATGGGTCTTTATGAAATATTCCACCGATGGCGGCGTTACCTGGAAACATGCCAGCATGGCCGGTTATGGTACGAATCCGGCTGGTTTTTCCGCCCCGAATAATTTTGAGATCATCGTCCCGGCGGATGAACGCGGTTTCTTTTTGGAACGCACCGATTATGGTTCAGGCACTGTTAATGCCAGCGGCGTCAAATTTGTATGGAACTATGCCCAGGACGGTCTTTCCGCCGCGGTCGCGCAATCAGCTAATACCATCAATAAAATTTTTGGTGTTGAAATGGTCTATGTCCCGCAAGGTGCCTTTTATGCCGGGGATGGCAATAGCTCCAGTGAATACCGTTTCAAACAGGGCAGTACAGACAATGACCCATGGTACATTCAAAATGAAAGTGCCATCACCACCACCAATACCGCTAATGATGGTTATTATTATCAAAGCACCGGTGCCAGCGGTGAAAACAGTTCCGGCGATCAATTTATTATCTCGGCATCATTCCCCAAGGGGTATGCACCTTTTTACATGATGAAATATGAATTAACCGAAGGGCAATGGGTGAGCTTCTTTAATACATTATCTAATGCAGCCAAAGCAAACCGTGATATCACCTCTGTTAATTTGGGTGGCAAGAATTCCGATGCTTCTGTCAATCGCAACACCATTGCCTGGGATGCTTCGAATCCTTCATCTAAAGCCACGACGTCCCGTCCTTCACGCCCGGTCAGCTATGTGTCATGGCCGGATGTGGCGGCTTATGCAGCTTGGGCCGGTCTTCGCCCCATCACTGAATTAGAATATGAAAAAGCAGCCCGCGGCAAAGACATTGCCCCGGTGGCCGATGAATTAGTATGGGGGGCAGCCACCTATACAGCTCCCAGCTCCGGCGATATTTATCCTAACAATGACGAAGATGGTACGGAAATTATTAACAGTTCATCTAATATCAACCGTAATTCCCTCACCTGGAGCTCAGGTGATGGGCGTGCCGGTGGTACATCAGCCGGCCAAAAAGGTCCCGTGCGTGTAGGTGTTTTTGCAGCGAATGCCAGCAATCGTATCAGCAGTGGTGCAGGTTTTTACGGCAATATGGAATTATCCGGTAATTTGGCTGAACCGGTGGTCACTATCGGTCGCACACAGGGACGTCAGTTTTTGGGGACAAATGGCAGCGGTGAATTAACAACGTTAGCAGGTTATGAAGGCTATGCGGCAAATACAGATTGGCCGGGAATTGATACCGTCAATGCGTCCCGCGGTATTACAGGGACAGTGGGCATCGGATATCGCGGCGGAGATTTTCAATCAGCCAATATCCGTACCTTTCAATTGTCATCCCGCACGTTTGCGGCCAAAGATCCGGATTCAGCCGGTGCTTATCAACGTTATGATGCTACTTATGGTGTGTTTCAGGGGGGGCGTTTAGGTCGTACTGCTCCTTAGGAAAAAGATTTCTTGTTATATTGTGTCGATCCGAAATTCACATTGCATGTCTAATAAAAACCAGGGTTTAAAGTTGCCGCTAAAGAATTCTCCATGGAAGATTTTTGCCTTTTTGGCCATTTTCGTGGTGAATTCCTGTGTCTCCACGGCCTTCGCTCAATACACCGGTGGTAACCAAACCTCCGGCAGTGCTGAGTCGACCATCGGCAGCGATATCTATAAAGGCGGCGCCCAGAATGCATCCACCGCCGGTTCATCCTCGTCGACGGGAAGCCTTTCCCACGGGGCAGCCACCAAGTTAGTTTTCACCGTCATTCCTTCTGCCACTAAACATTTTAATAAATTTGAACGCCAGCCGGTGGTTGTCATTGAAGACGTCAACGGTAATGTTGTTACCACGGATAACGCCACCCAAGTCAGCCTTGAGATCTTGAATAATCCAGGTAATGGTCAATTGTTGGGGACCACGACCGTAACAGCGGTGGGGGGTGTTGCCACTTTCACTGATTTGCAAATTAACCGTGCCGGTCAATTTTATACATTGAAGGCCACGGCCAGCGGGTTAACTTTCGCTACATCGGATGCCTTTGATGTGTTAGCCGGTACCGGTGCTAAAGCCGCTGCCGTCTGGGATGATTCAACCGGCGGCTACAATGTATATGCCTGGGTTGAATCAGATAATCAGCGCGTTGATGTGAGCGGCGGGGATACCTGTACCATTACCATTTATACATCGACCGGCAGCACGGAAGTCCCAAGCCCTGTTATCACCTGGACAGTCGATGCCACTAAAGATTGGTTCGCGCCGAGCAGTCCGTGGATCCCTTCAACCAACAATTCTTATTTTGTGGA
>CAZBJT010000054.1:0-8342 GCA_964492215.1 uncultured Planctomycetales bacterium
TCACCCGCATATTTCAGCTTTATTTCATCCTGGCGTTTATTCGCTATATACTGCTTGAATTCACTGACCCTCCGGCTTTGTTTGGGCGGGCTTTTTAGAAGCTGTCCAACCAAATAATCATCGACGACCAATTGAGTGGTTTTACGCTCAATGCGTTCAAAGCTCTCGCGGGTGGTCTTATACGCCCAGATCAAGTAACGGCGCACCAAGGCCTTTTGCTCTACGGTTAATGCCTTTTTCTTAGTCGGGGATTTTGATTTCATGGGAAAGGTTATCGATTTGCCAGACAATGCTGTTAATGCCGCGCTGGGTGGCATGGCCTACCGGCCCCGGCTTGCGCAACACCGCAAAACACACCAAGACCACCACCACGACCAATAAAAGATACTCAGCGACGTTCTGACCTTTTTGATTCATACAGGAAATATACCACAAAAATACAGCTTAAGCTAGTTTGCTTACTTATAGACCTTATCGCCCACGACCACGGTTTTATCGACTTTAAGGCCTATTAGCTGCCCCTTCCGGGCCACCTTAACGTCCTGACTCTCAATTTGCATGGACCATACTTTCTGGACGAATTTTGTCTTCTCCCCGATGATGGTCAAGCGGTCCCCGATCAAAACAGCCCCTTGGGTGACCTTGACCACACAAACCTTGATGCGTTCAAAATAATGGGTAATCTCACCTGCTTCAGTCAAATTGGGGTCAATGACCGGCACTTTAACCTTGGGCAATTTGACGGCTTTTACCGCAGGCTTGGCAGCTATGTCTTTTTTAAGGGGTTTAACCGCTGCTTTAACAGCAGGTTTGAGGGGCGCTTTGACTTTAGACTTAACAGCTTTTTTCTTAACTACGGTCTTCTTTGGTGATTTGGCAGCAACGGATTTACGGCGGGATGTGGTCTTTTTCTTAGGGCTCTTTTTAAGCCAGAAAACCTCTTTGAGGACATCGACGAGCTTATTAAACATAGGTGAATTTATAGGGTGATCTTGTCAGCAATGCCGGCAACGACCGGAAGCTCGACGAATTGGCCGCGTATGGCCGTAATCATACCCCAGAAAGACCAAAGGAAGAAAATGAACATCAAGGGCCTGAAACCCCAGGGAAAAACAATGCTCAAGACCAGCATGGCCACCTCGGCGACAAACAGCACCAAACCCTGCTTGCCATGGGCCAGCACAAAACGGTTATTTTTCTTGATGATCAGCGGGATAATGCAAAGGATGGATAAATAACTTAAGACCGCATACATCTTGCCATCTAAAATCTCATCTTTACTAAAAACAGGTTGAGGCATTAACCTTTGACCTCTAGGAGCGAATTGATATCACCGAAAGAATTGCGTTCCGTCTTCTTATTTTCAGGATCTTCCTGCCATTTGCCGTCGATGATGAACTGATATTTGTATGTGCCGGGCTTAAGGTCCAAATCCAGCGTCCATAAGCCGTTATTGTTCCTCATCAGACAAGTTTCATCCAAAGACCAGTCATTAAAAGAACCCGTGACATACACTGATTGCGCTTCAGGGGCTTTAATGACAAAAGTAGCTTTCTTGATGAAATCATTGGTTTCTTCTTTAACTAATTCCTGCATACGCGTGGAAGGCTCATAAACAGGCTCTGCAACCGGTATTGAAATCGGCGCTGCAGCCGGCACAGCTATCTTTGGCTCAACACTAAAGCGCCCGTCGGTGAGGATCTCACGCGCCAAACTCAAATAATCCTTAGAACCGCGGCAATACTTATCATATTTTAAGACCGCTTCACCCATCACAGCGGCTTCTTTGAGCTTCACATTCACATGCACGATGGTGTCATATAACATGCCGGCAAATTTCTCTTTCATTTTAGCGAGCATGGTAAATGAATGGCGCAGGCGCGAATCAAACATGGTGATCAATACCTTAGACTTAATATCATGGTTCAACCTGTCACGGATCAAATTGACAATGTCCATTAAATGGTCCACACCCTGCATGGAGAAACGGCTGGTCTCAACCGGGATAATAACTTCGTCGCTGGCACGCAAGGCATTGACGGTCAAGAACCCTAAGCTCGGCGGGCAATCAATCAAAATATAATCATATTGATCTTTGATCTCGGCAATGCTTTCCAATAATTTCAACTCGCGGCCGATCTCATCCGCCAATTCCTGCTCGAGCGTACCCACCAAGACATTAGACGGGGCAATATCGAAATTCTTGTCGGCCTTCCTGATGATGTCCTTGATCTTTAATTTACGCGGGGTCAGGCGGGAGATGACATTATAAAGACTGTTCTGATCGTCGATGTTAAGCCCTAAGGTGGCATGCGCCTGCGGATCCAGGTCGATCAACAGAGTTCTCTGCCCGTTGAATCCGAGCGTGGAAGCCAGGTTAATGGCCGTTGTCGTTTTACCGCACCCACCTTTTTGATTAGCGATCGAAATGATCTTCATAAACGTTTGACCCCTTTAATTATAAAAACTGATGTCCTCTATAAGAACCGTGCCCTTACGAAAATCTGTGTTCCATGCTTCCAAAACAAATGCCACTTCCTTGACCGTGGTCCAATCCGTTAAATTCAACTTCTCGAAAGGTATGCTCACCTTTTTCCAATCAGCGGCGACGTCCTGGATATAGTACGTAGCCTTTTCATCTTTCTGATTAGATACGATCAACTTCACAATCCCCGGGTATGCCCCGTTCAAACCACGGATGGTCAAATTCAAACGGCTGTATTTAGATGCATCCTTGTCGGGGATGGTGATTGCAAATTTTTTTGTCGACGGAAAAGGATCGTTAAGGTCATACGCAATGCGCACAGGGTTATTATTAAGTGCGTAAAAAACCTGGTTCTCAAAAGTCACGCGGCGCGTCAAAAAAGCGGTGAACCCATACACCGTCGAGATCAAGATCACGGCGGTGATCACAATGTTGATCACCAGCCACGATTGATTGATCTGCTTTTTCTTCTTCTGCGCGCTTGCATCTTCACGCTTGCCTAGGTAAACCTTGGCTAAATGGTCATAAATTTCATCACGGGTCATGCTATATCAACTACTTTCTGCAAGTAGATTCCTAAACACTTTATTTATAACGAGTTAGTAACTGAGATTTATATTAACAAAGAAAATACAAATGCAAAATATAATCTTAAAAATTTTTGGGCCTTGAAAAAAGCGGGCTCGTCGAGACAAAGAAAAACCCCGCCCCGCAATTAAGCGGGACGGGGCTTTTATACAGCACGCACGTTGATTTCTAAAAATTAGAAATTAACGCCAACGGAACCAATGACCTGCTTGGCGGTTTGATTGTTAGCAGAATCAAACGCACCACCAGGGAAGAAGTAACCGGCAGTTAAACCGAACTGAACATCTTCGGTATAATTGTAGGTTATGTTCGCATCGAATTCCTGACCGAGGTCTTTGTTAGAAGTAACCCTGGGTGTAATGGTAGAACCATCTGGCTCGGTAAAGTACGTAGCAGCTAATGTACCGTTACCAGGTGTAGCACCACCGTTTTGACGATCTAAGGACTTATCAGCCCAGAGACCAGTCCATGACAACTTGGCATTCACATCTTCCAGCGGATTAGCAGAAACTGCAGCGCTGACGATGTGCATGTTGGTCAAGTTGAAGATGGTGTTGTAGATAGTACCGCTACCCTGATTTTCCAAGAACGGATCCCAACCAGTCCACTTGTTGCTGGAACGCTGTGTAGGAGTAGTTGTGTTGGTAGGGTTAGAATCACCAGAAACATAGGTATAAGAACCAGAAACCATGGGCTTATACTTTTCAGCAACTGGTAATGTATAGCTGGCCATACCTTGGATAGCCATGGCATCACGCTGTAAGTTATCACCACCGGCAATAACCTTGGTACCACGTTGCCAGGCAATTTCGCCTTGCACATTTAAGCCCTTGATAGGGTTGGTGCTGGCGCGTAAACCAGGAGCAAAAACATTGTCTTGCTTGCTGCCCGGGATAGCGTTCGGATTGAAACCGTTGGAGGTTTGATCAGCCTTGGCGAAGAAATAACCTTCGACAACGGTATTCATGGCATCGCCTAACTGATAGTTAGCGTTGACACCATAATAATCGAGGTCGTCTTTTTGATTACCAGCACCTTTGACGTTGTTGTCAGCGCCTTTGGCGTAGAAGGTTTCGATGGTCAAGGGCTTGTAATCCAAGATAGCGCGGACACCGTCCAAAGCGCTACGCAAGGTGAAGTCTTGAGCCACACCATTCAAACGACCGTTGGATGAGTTATTAGTACCTGTCGCATCAAACACCAAGCTATTACCATAAGCGAAGGTTTGACGACCGACAACCACCGTTAACGGAGAATACAGCATCTCGCGCAAGGTGACATAGGCCAAGTTGAGGTCGATTTCAGTGTTTTGGTTGCTGGCGTTAGTACCGGTTACGGTAGTACCTTCAGAAGACCAATCACGTTCATTGATCAAACCAACCGTGGTTGACACATTGTCGCTTAAATCAGCGTCAACACGCAAGCGGGTTTGGGTCAAAAAGAAGCTTTGGTTGTAGCTGCTGCCACCAACAGAACCAAGATCAAAATCCTGGCGGTTGACGTAGGAACTGAGGATGTTTCCGCTGACTTTCACGTTTTGAACAGCTGCGAAAGCCGGGGTGGCCATCAAAACCACTAAGGCTAAAACTAAAAATTATTTCATTTTGTTCTCCCAAGAGTTAACTTTGGATCCCCGATTGAAGCTTTCGGGGATGACATCGATATATATATCTAGGATCTATTGGCCTAGGAAATAACATGCATAGACCCGTATTGATGATTCACGCCCTTGCTATTTAATCCCCCCTTTCTTTGGGCAATATTTAAATCACCACGGTTTAAGAATGTGGTTATTCTGCCATGAGCTAATTCTCATGTCAAGAATTTTTAGAAAAATTTTACTATAAGGCAAACTTGGCGGGGTCGTCGTAACTAAAAGTAGCGGTTTCTTCGTTATAATCGTGTAGTTTGGGCAAGATCAAATCCCGTTCCTGGGAGTCATGGTTACCCTGGATGTGGTTTTTAAACTCGGCGCTAAACGTCTTGATAATGCTTGGGATAAGGATGGACTCTTGAGTAGGCAAAAAGCAACGGGTTTGGTTGGTGCAACGCCCGGAAATCTCGAAAATAGCATCTAAATCGTCCTGGCCGCCCTCTCCAAATTCAATTTTCTTGAGAAGTTCGGTGATTTGGGCGGTACCCCGGTTGCAGGGAACGCATTGGCCGCAAGAACTTTTGGCTAGAAAGTTGCTGAATTTAAGCGATGCTTGCACCATACAAGCACTTTGATCGTAAACAATAAAGCCGGCAGAACCTAAACCGCCGCCGATTTTCTTCATGGAACCAAAATCCAAGGGCGTATCAAAACGCTCAGGCGTCACAACCCCGCTGGCTACCCCGGAAAATACCGCTTTAAAGGGAAATTGACCTATGGGGCCGCCGGCAATATCATAAAGCAGCTGTTTTAAGGTCACTTTACCGGCTGCAAGCTCATAAACCCCAGGTCTTTTAACGTCTCCGCAAACCGTACACATGACTGTACCCGGGGTATCTTCAGAACCGACTGACTTAAAGTGGTCCGCGCCTTTCCCTATTATATAGGCCGCTTGACAATAGCTTTCCACATTATTGACGCAAGTAGGGTTTGGGCTATTGGGGGAAAAATTGATACCCTGGATAAACGGCGGTATATTGCGCGGCATGGGGTAACGGCCGTCAATGGACTCAATTAAGCCCTTTTCTTCCCCGAACAGGTATTCATCCGGCCCCAAATGGATCTTCAGCAAGCCTTTGGGAATAAGCCCGGCCGCTTCCATGTCCTTACGTGCTTCGAAAAGGCGATGGACTTGAGGCTTATATTTTTTCTTAATGCCGATATACCCTTCTTTGGCACCGATGGCGTAAAGCGCAATGGCCATGCCTTCGAAGAGATGGTACGGGTTCTTTAAAATATTATAACGGTCTTTGTAAGTGCCGGGTTCGCCCTCGGAAAAATTACAGGCGATGTATTTGGTGGGACATGGTTCATTGCGTACGCCGCCCCATTTGATGGCGGTGGGGAAACCGGCGCCGCCGCGGCCGCGTAAATTCGCTTTTTTCAATTCAGCAATAATGTCGGTGGGCGCCATGGACATGGCTTTTTTAATGGCCTGACCGCCGCCCGTGGCGGTGTAATCACTGAGGCTATTAAGCGGTTTTAAATCTTGCGGTAGTAAACGGCGACACTCTAAAGGATGCATGTTTCTATATTATGGCGTTTTGAAAAATTTGCCAGCGTTTTTTAGGGATTATCGGAATGCCCGTGCTTGATGTCGCGGCCTTCGACAATGTAAATGACTTCCTCGGCGATATTGGTGGCTAAATCCGCGATGCGTTCCAAATTGTGGGCGATGCGCATGAGCTGCAAACCGCGCGGGATGGCGTCTTTTTTATTGCGCATGAGCTCGGTCAACTCACGCAAGATCTTATCACCGGCGGAATCGACCACATTGTCACGGTCGCACACCGCTTCGGCCAATGATACATCCTCGTTGACAAAAGCATTGATGCTGTCTTTGAGCATTTGGACTGAGTTCTCCCCCATGGTGCTCACATCTTCATAGGAACCCAACACCGGGTTGGCAATCAAATACAAACCGCTTTCAGAAATATTCACCGCGTGGTCGGCCATGCGTTCCAAATCTTTATTCATCTTGATGATCATGACCACCATGCGCAAATCACGGGCCACAGGCTCATACTGGGCTATCAATTCCACACACAGCTCATCGATGGCACGGTCATAGGCATTGACCTTGGGCTCCTCGGTGTTCATGACCCCGTTGAGCATATCGGCGTTCCTGTCCAATAAACCCCTAATGCTCTTGGAGATCATTTCCTCCACTAAATTGGCATCCTGGATCAATTGATGTTTGAGTTCTGTGATTTTTTCTTTAAGCATGGGACTCCCCTTGATTAACCGAAACGGCCGGTGATGTAATCTTCAGTGATCTTATTGGTCGGTTTGGTAAAGAACTCTTTTGTCCTGCTAAATTCGATCAAGTCCCCGTGCATGAGAAATGCGGTGCGGTCCGAGACGCGGGCGGCTTGCGCCATGTTATGGGTGACGATGATAAAGGTGTGTTCTTTCTTTAATTCACTGACGAGCTCTTCAATGCGTGCCGTGGCGATAGGATCCAGCGCCGAACAGGGCTCGTCCATTAAAATTACTTCAGGTCCTACAGCCAAAGCCCGGGCAATGCAAATGCGCTGCTGCTGGCCGCCGGAAAGCGCCAATGCCGACTTATCCAAACGGTCTTTAACCTCTTCCCAGAGAGCAGCGCGCCGCAGACTGGTCTCGACGGTTTGGTCGATCACGTGGCGGTCTTTCACACCGGCGATCTTAAGGCCATAAGCCACATTGTCATAAATTGATTTTGGGAACGGGGTGGATTTCTGGAACACCATGCCCACCTTGCGCCTGAGCAAGATCACATCCGTGTCCTTATCATAAATGTCACGGCCGTCGAAGATCACGTGACCTTCCACCCGGCTGGTCGGTATCAAATCGTTCATGCGGTTAAAAATACGGATCAAGGTGGATTTGCCGCAACCGGAAGGACCGATCATGGCCACCACTTCCTTGGGAAAAACATCCAATGAAATATTTTTCAAGGCCTTGTTGGTGCCGTAATAAAAGCTCAAGTCTTTGACCTGAATGATCGGTGCGGATTTGTGCATAGGTTACTTTCTCCCCAATATCATTTTCTGCTGGCGCCCTACGAAATAATTAGCGATGAGGTTGATGACAAAAACAATACCGATCAGCACAATGGCCCCGGCCCATGCCTGGCGATGCCAGTCATCATACGGCGAAATGGCATAAGCAAAGATCTGTAAAGGCATGGCTGCGACCGGATCGGCGAGCGAATGAGACCAAAAACGGTTGCCGAAAGCCGTGAATAATAAGGGTGCTGTTTCACCAGCCACACGCGCTAAGGCCACCATGATGCCGGTCATGATGCCACCCAAAGCGGAAGGCAAAACAATGTCCAAAATGACCCGCCATTGCGGCGCACCTAAAGCCAGGCCTGCTTCTCTTAAAGCTGAAGGCACCATGCGCACAAATTGCTCGCTGGTGCGGGTGACCATGGGGATCATCATCAAGCCTAAGGCAAAACCACCCGACCAGGTGGAAAATGTCTTCATCGGCAATACACAAATGATATAGGCAAAAATACCGTAAACAATCGACGGGATGCCGTTCATCACATCAATGATAAAACGCACCACCCGGGCAAAACGGTGATCGGCGTATTCGCTTAAGTAAACGCCGCTGCCTAAACCGATA
>CAZBJT010000055.1:0-8319 GCA_964492215.1 uncultured Planctomycetales bacterium
TGGTTTATATGACGGGTGATGTGAATAAATTGTTGGAACATTCAGGACGGGGTTTGGAGAGGATACGCAAGATCGTTTTGGATCTGCGGACATTTGCCCGGGAAGATAACACCGAGGCCATGGAGCTTGTCAAAGTGGAGGAGGTCATCGACAGTATTTTGAGCATCGTGCAAAGCGAGATCAAATATAAAGCCGATCTGGTCAAGAAATATGGCGATACCCCGCAGATCAAATGCAGCCAGCAGCGGGTAGGCCAGGTGCTGATCAATTTGCTTGTCAATGCATCTCAATCTATCGAAGAGCGGGGGACTATCACGATCAAAACATATTATCATGGCCAGTATGTTTGCATTGATGTCACGGACACAGGTAAAGGTATATCCGATGAGAATTTAAAAAGAATATTCGACCCGTTTTTTACCACCAAGCCCGTGGGCCAGGGGACTGGTTTGGGGCTCAGTGTCAGTTATGAGATCATCAAGAAGCATAAGGGAGACATCCTTGTCAGTTCTAAAGTAGGAGAGGGCACTACATTTACATTAATGCTGCCTGTTGCAGAGACATAAGGCAGCCCGGAGAAGATGCGATGACAAAAGAAATGCAGGTCCTATTTCTAGATGATGAAGAAAGCATCCTTGATGGCATGCATCGGCTTTTTATCAGGGAGCCATATGGCATATTGACGACCAGCAATGTCGAACAGGCCAGGGAGATTCTTCATCAAGAGAAGATAAAGGTGGTGGTGAGCGACCAGCGCATGCCGCAAATCCAGGGGGTCAAATTCTTGCAGGAGGTCAAAGAAATTTATCCCGATACGATCAGGATTCTTTTTACCGGGTATACGGATTTTGCCGCGGCGGAAGAAGCCATTAATGTGGGTGAGGTTTACCGGTTTATAAGCAAACCATGGAAGACCGCTGAATTATTGTCGACGGTGCGGCAGTCCATTGAGCATTATGATTTGGTCATCGGGGCCAGGAACAAACAAGAAGAGATCGAGCTGGCCAATAAGAAATTAAAAATGATGTATGACATGCAAAAAGAGTTTACCTCAACGGTGTCGCATGAATTACGTACACCCTTGGCTTCAATCAAGACGGCCATTGATCTGGTGATCAAGAAAACCGTGGGGGAGATCAATGCTGAACAGGAAGATGTATTGGGCCGGGCCAAAAACAATGTGGACCGCTTAAAGCGTTTGATCGACGATATCCTCGATTTGACTAAGATCGAATCCGGAAAACTACAGATGAATTTCTTGGTGCAGGACATCCATCAGGTGATCCAAGAGGTCATGGAGGCCCAAAAAGATGTGGCCCGAAGCCGGGATTTGTATTTAAAAATGGAATTGGATCCTAAGCTTCCTAAAGTCCCTATTGACAGCGACCGCATGGTGCAGGTTTTAAGCAATCTCATTGGCAATGCGATCAAGTTTACAAAACAGGGCGGCATTACCATCAAGACCAATGGTAAATGTGCAGCAAACCACATCATGGTGAGTGTGATTGATACAGGCAAAGGTATTGGCGAGGGAGACATTAATAAGCTTTTTCAGAAATTCCAACAATTAGAGTCGGGGGAAAGTAACGAAGAAGGCGGCACAGGGTTGGGGCTGGCCATTTGTAAAGAGATCATTGCCAGGCACGGCGGCAAGATCTGGGTCGAGTCCACCCCGGGGAAGGGAACGGCATTTATTTTTACCCTTCCCATACAAGAACGGAGGATGGCGCCATGAGTGAACAAGTCAATCAACAGAAAACTATCTTATTGATCGACGATGAAATCGATCTGCAGCAATTGGTCAAGATTGCTTTGAAATCCAGGGGGTATCGGGTTGAGACCGCCAATAATGGGCTGGAAGGATTGGAGAAGCTAAAGACGTTCACACCTCACTTGATCATTTTGGACATGAATATGCCTAAAATGGGAGGCTTGGAATTCTATCAGAAAATCTGTGATGGCAGCAATCATCCCAAATATCCTGTTTTAGTGCTGACCGCCCGGGCCAACATGGAGCAATTATTCAAAGAGTTGAATATCGACGGGTTTATGGCCAAACCTTTTGAGGTGGATGGCTTATTGGATGAGGTCAATGTCATTATTAATAAACATTCGGGCCTTCCGGCAAAGGTCAAAGTTGTCGGAGGGGAACAACCGCTTAAGATTTGTATTGCCGAGAATGATCAGATGGGTTTTAATAAGATCGGTTCGGCTTTTCTGAATGCCGGGTATGTGGTCAATCCTGCCCGGAACGGCACGGAAGCCATTGAACGCATTGCGGCCATTGTCCCGGATATTGCGCTTATTAAGCTTGGGTTAGTTGATATCGCCGGGGACATGGTGATTTTGAAATTAAAAAGAATGGCCAAGACGCATGGTGTTAAATTTATTTTGTATACGGAACGGACGGGTGAAAAGGATGTTATTGTAGAGAAGATCAGTCAGAAAGAGGGTATTGATCGGTTTGTTGTCTACGCGGATGTGCAGCAGTTGGTTGATGCTGTTAATGAAACGTTAAGAAGTGGACATTCAGCTCCTGAGGAGTAGTGATATGTTAAAGCAGCAGCTGGCCAAATTCTTGTCTAACCTTGAAATTGAAAAGAATTATTCTGAACACACTATTTTGAATTATCGCCTTGATTTAGAGGAGTTCGCGGTTTTTTTAGACAAGACCCCCTTGACGTCCGTAGGGTACCCTGATTTACGTCGATTCCTGGCCCAAATGCGCACGCGCAATTTAAAACCGCGTTCCGTGGCGCGTAAATTATCCAGCTTGCGTTCATTTTTTAAATTTTTACAGCGCGAGAAGGTGATTGAGAATAATCCAGCCAAATTATTGTTGACCCCTAAGTTAGACAAGCCTTTGCCGCATTTTTTAAGTGAAGGGGAAGCGGTGCAAATTATTGAAGCCCCGCAAGGGGATAAGACTGCCAGCTGGCGTGATAAGGCGATTTTTGAAACGCTTTATTCGACGGGCATGCGTGTCAGTGAATTGGTGGGCTTAAATGTCGAGGATGTGGATTTTATCAGTAATATCGCGCGGGTGCGGGGTAAGGGTAAGAAAGAACGCATGGTGCCGATCGGCGAGAAAGCCCTGGAGGCATTGAAGAAATACTTAGAGCAGCGCCCGATGGAATCCCAAGCGATGTTTTTAAATAGGAGCAACACACGATTGACCAGCCGCAGCATATGCAATATCATCAACAAGCATGTGCTCAAAGAAGCCATGGCCCAGCATGTCACCCCGCATATGTTCCGTCATTCTTTTGCCACACACCTACTCAATCGTGGCGCTGACCTGCGTTCCGTGCAAGAATTATTAGGCCACGTGAATCTATCCACCACTCAAATCTACACCCATCTGACCACCGACAAACTAAAAAGCGTCTACGACAAAGCCCATCCTAGGGCGTAAAAAATGGGCAAAAAAAGGGGACATGTACTCGCTACGTGTCCCCTTTTTTTATAGCCTGCAGTAAACATTGATAGTACAATACCTCCATGCCGCTGCTATATAATTTTATATTCTTTATATATGGGGTTGTGTATTTGCCCTATTTATTGGTGACAGGGCGTTGGCATAAGGATTTTTGCCAGCGTTTTGGGATTTTTCCGGATGCGCTCAAGCAAGTCTTGGCCCAGCGTTCTAATATTTGGATCCATGCGGTCAGTGTCGGGGAAGTAATGGCGGTGGAAGGCTTGATCCGACAAATTAAAGAGCGCTGGCCCCAACATCAACTGGTCTTGAGTGTTACCACTAAAACCGGTTATGAATTAGCCCAACAGCGTTTATCCACCCAAGTCATTGTTATTGCAGCGCCACTGGACTTTAGCTGGGTGGCGCAATCATTTGTGCGTTTGATTAAGCCGCAGCTTTATATCGCCGCTGAGACGGAGATTTGGCCGAATCTTTTTGCGTATTTGGACCATCAGAAAATCCCGCTCATGATCATCAATGGCCGCCTGTCGGATAAATCATTTCCCCGTTATCAAAAGATCAAAGGGTTGTTAAAAGGTGTGCTGGCGCATGTGAATGTCTTTTGCATGCAAAGTCAAATGGATGCCGGGCGTATCATTGATTTGGGCGCTAACCGGGTGCGGGTCATTGTCACCGGTAATATCAAATTCGACGATGTGCCTAAATTAAGTGATATGAAGGCCGGTCAATTAGGCTTGAAGGAGGATCAGTTATTATTGATCGGCGGTAGTACTCATCCAGGTGAAGAAAAGATCCTGTTAGATGTTTTTAAGAAGATATCTATCGACCAGCCCGCCTGGCGTTTGGTATTGGCCCCGCGCCATATAGAGCGCACCACTGAGGTGGTTCAATTAGTTGAGCAGGCAGGTTTTAAAGCGGTTAAATTTTCCAGCCTTTCGCCAAGCCAGGCCCTGGGTGAGGGTGTGATCATCGTCGATACCATCGGTCATTTGCGTTCACTTTATGCCTTAGCGTCTTTGGTGTTTGTGGGTAAGAGTCTTTGTGTGGGCGGGGGGCATAATATTATTGAGCCGGCTTTCTTTGCTAAACCTATTATCATCGGCCCCAAGATGGAAAACTTCAGGGACATCGTTGCTGCCTTTAAGCAAAATGAGGCCATTTGCCAAGTCAGTGATGAAGCAGGTTTTGAAGCAGCTGTGCGGGATCTGATGACCCATCCGCAAAAACGCGCAGACCTAGGCCAAAAGGCCCGCGCCGTCATCAATCAAAATCAAGGCGCCACCCATCGCACCGTAGAACAAATAGCCCTATTGCTAAAGGGGGCACATTAATGTGTCCCCTTTTTGAAAAATGAAAAAATACATTCTTTCTTTAATGACAGATACACGTAATGATACCCTGGCAGCCATAGCCAAGGGGGTGTTATGGGTTTTGTCTTTGGTTTATGGGCTAGTGGTTGTTGTGACGCGCGGTTTGTATGCCTTGCGCATTCTTCCTGTTTATCAAGCATCTAAGCCTGTCATCAGCATTGGTAATATTACGGCCGGCGGTTCAGGTAAAACACCATTGACCATTTGGCTGGTGAAACAATTGGTTGAACAAAAAATCAAGCCGGTGATCTTAACGCGCGGCTATATGCCGCAGCCCGGGGTGCAGAGCGACGAGGCGGATATGCTCAATGCGGCTTTGCCGGATGTGCCTATGATGGTGGGGTCAGACCGGAAGCAAAGCATCATTAATGCATTGAAAGCATTGCCTGTGGATGTTTTTGTTTGTGATGATGCATTCCAGCATTGGCCGCTTAAGCGTGATTTGGATATCGTGGCCATTGATGCGTCTAATCCTTTTGGTAACGGTTATTTATTACCGCGGGGCATTTTGCGTGAGGATTTAAGTGCTTTGAAACGCGCGCATGTTTTTGTTTTAACCAAAACAGACCAAGGTGGTGATTTAACAGATTTACACGAGCAACTCATAGCGCTTAATCCGCAAGCTTTGATCGTCGACACCCGCTATCAGTCCATGTGTTTGGTGAATGTGTTTAACGGCGATTTGGCGGCCCTGGATACCTTGCATGACAAGCCGGTAGCTTCTTTATGCGCTATTGCTAATCCTGCGTCATTCATGTTTACATTGAAAGATTTGAAGATGAATGTAACGGCGGCTTTTGATTTCATGGACCATCATGTGTATACGCCGCAAGATATCATGCGTGTAAGCGAGCATTGCCGCATGAATAAAATTGATATTTTGCTGACCACGCATAAAGATGCGGTTAAAATAAAAAATTTCAAAGATTTATTTAACGGTATTCAAGTTCTTTATCTGCGTATTGAAATAGACGTCACCCAAGGGAAGCATGAGTTTATCCAAAGAGTCGGCGCTGCTTGCCGTCGTTAAAAGTGCCGCTGCTTTTTTTCGTTGTTTGCCTTTTAGGCTGACATTAGCCATTGCCGGCAGCATCGGCTGGCTGGGTTATTATGTGTCGTCTAAAAAGAAGGCGATCATTTATGCCAATTTAAAAACAGCCTTTGGCGGCCGTTACAGCCCGTCGGAATTAAAGGCTTTAACCCATGGGGTGTTTGTCAATTTTGCCAAGAGTTTTGCCGAGGTTTTGTGTTTTCCAAAGATCAAGCGTTTGGGTTTTGAGCGTTTTGTGCAGGTTGAACATGTGGAACGCGTGCATGCGGCTTTAAAGCAGGGGAAAGGTATTATTTTCCTGGCCGTGCATTCGGGCAATTGGGAATTGGCTTCCATCGTCGGCAGCATGACAGGGAGCGCCTATAATATTGTGGCCAATGAGCAAAGCAAGGCGCCGCAGCTCGATGAATTGCTCAATGAATACCGCCGGGTGGCGGGTGCTAAAGTGATAGCACCCGGTATCGCCACCAAGGAAATCATTCGGGCTTTAAAGAACAATGAGATGGTGTCTTTGGTATTAGATCAGGGCGGCAAGGATGGTTTGCCCGTGAAATTCTTTGGAAAGACAGCGTCGATGTCGACTGGAGCTGTAAGGCTGGCTTTAAAATACGGCTGTGTGCTTTGCCCGGTGTGGATCACGCGCCGCAATGACAGGCATACCCTGACTTTTTTTGAGGGGCTGCCTGCCGTGAATACCGGGAATTTAGAAAAAGATGTGATGGATTTGACCCAAAAGGCCGTGGCGCAAGTTGAAGGCCGCATCATTCAGCATCCTGATGAATACATGTGGTTTTATAAAGTATTTAAGTACACCACGGAAAAAGACATGGTCATCATCGACGATGGGCGCACCGGTCATTTGCGGCAATCCCAGGCCATTGCGCGTTCTTTGGGCAAGGTCTTAAACGCGAGGGGCAAGCAAGCCAAGGTGCATATTGTCGGCATTGATTTTCGCTGGCCCATCGCAGAAAATATTTTTTCCCTGTATGCCTGGTGTGCTCAATTTTTGCCCGGTCTTCGCCGTGAGGGTATGTTAAAATATTTCCTTACAGAAAAGTCATTCAAGGCCTTGACCGCCGTGAAAGCTGATTTTTGTATTTCCTGTGGATCTAAAGCAGCCGGGGTTAATTATGTTTTATCTAAACAGCATATGGCAAAGACCATTAGTATTTTAACCCCGGGGTTATTATCAACCGATTCTTTTGATCTGGCGGTCTTGCATGAGCATGATGCGGCTAAAGCCAATCCCAAGGGGCAATGGGTGGCCACTAAGGCAGCGCCGAATCTGATCAATGCTCCTTATCTAAAGAGTCAGGTCGATGGTTTGCTTAGCCGTTATTCGCATTTAAAAGGCAATGTGCGCACCAAGTTTGGGGTGTTATTGGGTGGCAATGCCAAAGGTGTGGTGTTTCAGGATTCAGCCATACGTCAATTATTAAGCCAGATCAAAGAGGCTGCCGGGCATTATAATGCGGATGTGCTGCTGACGACGTCCCGCCGTACGCCGGTGAGTATCGACCAGATCATTGCCAAAGAGATGAAAAATTCCGACCGCTGCCCGTTGTGCATCATTGCCAATCAGAATAATGTCCCTGAGGCGGTGGGCGGTATTTTAGGGCTTTGTGATTTAGTGATCGTTTCTGGCGAAAGTATTTCCATGGTGTCTGAAGCCTTGACCTCAGGTAAGAAGACTATTGTGTTCTCGCCGATGGGCTCGTATGGCGCCACGCCGCGGGATAAATATGAAAAGTTTGTTTTAAAGCTCAATGATGAGGGGTATTTGATCGCTTCATCCATTAAAGATCTGTCAGCTAATATCACGCAGTTATTAAGCCATAAGATCGCTTTAAAGTCTTTAGATGATGAAGTCCGTTTGTCCAAAGCCCTAGAAGGAATTGTTTAATGAATATTTTACAAATTCTCCCAGAGCTTAATGTCGGCGGTGTGGAAACCGGCACGGTTGATTTGGCTAAGTACCTGGTGTCCCAGGGGCATAAAAGCGTCGTCGTATCGGCGGGTGGGGTTTTAGTCGAGGAGCTGGAATCCAATGGCTCCAAGCATTATGCATTGCCGGTGCATAAGAAGAATTTTTTTACCATGTTCCATTGTGTAAAGAAATTGGTCGAAATCATCCATGCCGAGAAAATTGACATTGTGCATGGGCGCTCACGGGTGCCGGCCTGGATCGCTTTCTTTGCCTGCCGCAAGACCGACGCTGTTTTTGTGACCACCTGCCATGGGTATTATTCGCAGCATTTATTCAGCCGGGTGATGGGTTGGGGTAAATTGGTGATTGCTATTTCCGAGGTGATCGGCCGTCACATGGTGCAGGATTTCGGCGTGCCGGCCGAACACATCCGGGTCATTGCCCGCAGTGTGGATGTGGCCAAATTCAGTTTGCCACGTCCTTCTAAAAAAGATCCATCAGACATCACCATCACTATGGTGGGCCGCATCAC
>CAZBJT010000056.1:0-8254 GCA_964492215.1 uncultured Planctomycetales bacterium
TTCTTCTTTGATGTAGTTGTAGACGCCTTTTTTGAAGGCTTGGAGATAGCGGTGGTAAATGGCTTCTGTGTCGTCCATGGACTGGATTCCCGCATTCGCGGGAATGACAGAAGAATTATATCGAACCCCTGCCACCTTATTCTTGTTCGTATACACCTTGGCCAAGATACTGTCTTTGATTTTCTTTTTGTACCAGGTGGCTAGGATGAGGGAATTGTAGACTTGGCGCAATTGGGCGAAATTTTGGCCTTCATTGACTTCTTTGGTGAGTTCGGGGATGACGATCTCGCGGACGATTTGGGAGCCGATGGCGCTTGCGTCCTGGATTCCCGCCGACCTTTGGGAACCCCCGGCATGAGGGGGGTTCGCGGGAATGACAGCATGAGAAAGTGCCATATAATCTTGCTCAAGCATTACTTTTAATCTTGATTCCACCACATAGGCCGCACCAGCTTTGATGTTTTCATAGACCACGGCTTTCTCGGGGACTATCCATACTTTATTGAACGTATTGACCGGAATATCGGTTGTACCAAATTGCTTGACGGCTTCTGCGTAAATGCGTTGCCAAAATTTCTTGCCTATGTCCCCTTCCGGATAAATCAGGCTCGCGGTGATTTGTTTGAGCATATAGTCTTCAGCCAATAGGTCGCGGCCCATTTCGGTTTGGCCGAAGGATTCGGGGATGATACGGTTCTTTTCGTAGGGACTTAAATTGACCCAGAGGTCTTTTTCAGGGATTGTCAGAGAGGCTAAGAAATATTTGATTAAGCGGGCAGATTCGGTCTTTAGTTGTTCTTGTTGCTGGATTCCCGCTGTCGCGGAAATGACATTGTCACCTTGGTCTAAAATAAAATCGAACTTAAAGGGTTGATCTGGATGGACTTTGAGGCCTTTTAGAATTGGCGGATTAAACGGAAGGCTCAGCTCCATCCTTTTACCGGGTGTAGGCAAAGCAAGCTCCGCCCTGACCGGCATAGGGCCGATTAAGCAAGAAAAAACAAAAAAGAAGATGAGGGCTATGCGTGTCCACATAACCCTGAAAGTATATATTATAAATATAGAAAAAACCAACCTAGGCAGGATAGGGGCGTTTCCAAAACACTCCGCCCATATTTAGAGATTAAGGATTAGCTAAAGCTTTGTTCCCATCCCAGCCGCCGCCTAATGCCTTATAGAGCGTGATCAGGTTGGAGAAGCGTAGGAACTGGGCTTGGATCAAGCTTTGCTGCGCGGTGTAGAGGTCTTGTTGGGCGATCAAGACGGTGAGGTAACTGTCAATGCCATTGCGGTAACGCACATCGGCTAAGTCATAACGCTGCTGCTGGGCTTTCAATAAAGCTTCCTGGGCATCAATTTGTTCGTCAAAGGTAGAACGGGCAACTAAGGCATCGCTCACTTCACGGAATGCGGTCTGTATGGCTTTGTCATATTGAGCCACTTGGATCGACTTGCTTACCTTGGCCGCATCAAGTGTCGCGGCATTGACACCCCCATCAAAAATAGGGAAAGTGATTTGCGGGGCAAAACTCCACACGGAATCACCGGTAAAAAGATCTGTCAATTTGACACTGGCGATACCACCGTTACCGGTGATCAAAATCTTTGGGAAAAATGCAGCACGGGCCGCGCCGATATTGGCATTGGCGGCCTTTAATTGATGCTCTGCCGCTAAAATATCCGGGCGGCGTTCAATCAAGTCTGACGGCAGACCCGCCGGTATGTCGGTCAAAATGTCCTGTGAATCAAATGATTGCGGGGCTGGAAGATCAGCAGGTAAAGGCTGGCCCACCAACAACACCAGGGCATTCTCCGCTTGCATGTGCTGACGGTCATAATTAGCCACATTGGCACGGGCAGTGTCCACCTGGGCTTCAGCCGCATGCAAATCAACCGCAGAGCTATTACCTATATCATAACTACCCTTGATCAATCGATAATAAGCTTCCACGGCTTTAAGGGTTTGCTGCGTCTGGGTCAATTGTTCATCCAGTGCCCGTTCGCTTAAATATTGAATACCCACCTGGGCCATCAAGGTGATTTGAGCGCTGCGGCGGGCTTCTTCCGTCGCAAAATAGTTCTCCAACGCCTGCTTTTTATAACTGCGCAGGCGGCCAAAGAAATCAAGCTCATACGAAGTGATGCCCACTTTGATGCTGTATTTGCCGGTGGTGGTGGTTTCTCCGTCGGTTGATACGTCTCTTTGGCGTAGGCCATTGCCGGTGGCATTCAAGGTTGGGAGAAGGCTGCCTTGACCAATGTGATATTGGGCCCGCACGAGTTCCACATTCAAGGCGGCCAGGCGCAAATCACGGTTATTATGCAAGGCTATTTCAATAAGCTTGCGCAGGCGCGGTTCATTAAAGAATGAACTCCAGCCGATGTCCGCTGCCGGTCGGGACGTACTGCCCGTTTGAGGCACAGGCCATGCCGCGGAAACCGGTGCTGCAGGCCGATTATATTTAGGCATCAGCGTACATCCCGTCAAAACAAAACAGCACACAATGGTCAATGCACGTTTAATCATGATCAACTCTTCCCTTGCTTACCCTTAAAAATACGCCTCACCGTCACAAAGAATACCGGAACTAAGAAGATAGCCAATACCGTCGCCGAGAACATACCGCCGGCGACGCCCGTACCAATGGCGTGCTGGCTGGCTGAACCGGCACCGGTACTCATGGCCAAAGGCAATACACCTAAAATAAAAGCGAAGGATGTCATTAAAATAGGACGCAAGCGTAAATGCACGGCTTCCAAAATAGATTCTGTCACGCTTTTGCCCTGGGCTTGCAGGTCTTTGGCAAACTCAATGATAAGAATGGCGTTCTTGGTGGCCAGACCGATGGTTGTGAGCAAGCCTACTTTAAAATACACGTCATTGGGAAAACCGCGTAACGTGGCTGCCAGCAATGCCCCTAAAATACCCAAAGGCACGACGAGGATAACCGCAAATGGAATAGACCAGCTTTCATAAAGGGCCGCTAAGGCCAGGAAAACAATGATCAATGATAAGGCATAGAGAATAGGTGCCTGTGCGCCAGAAAGACGCTCTTCATACGATTGCCCTGTCCACTCATAACCAAAACCGGCAGGCAATTGTTTAACTAAGCTTTCCATGGCAGCCATGGCATCCCCTGTACTCTTACCTGGAGGGGCCGTGCCAACCATTTCCACCGACGGGAAACCATTGTACCGCTGCAATTGCGGCGCGCCATAAGTCCAGGTTAAATTAACCAGCCCTGAAAGCGACACCATCTCCCCTTTATTATTACGCACAAAAGTTTTCTTGATATCGTCGGGTAACATGCGATACGGCGCATCCAACTGTAAGAGGACACGCTGCACACGGTTGCCATTAACAAAATTATTCACATACAGTGAAGCAAAGTTCACTTGAAGGGCCGTATTGATATCGCCTAAAGAAACGCCTAATGTCGTGGCCTTGGCCTCGTCGATGTCGATCTTAAGCTGGGCCGTGTCCTCCAGACCCTGCATGCGCAAACCGGCAATATTGGGGTTCTTAGCCGCCAATGTCATCAGCTGAGTGCGTGCCTGCATGAGTTTGTCATGGCCCAAACCCGCCTGGTCTTCTAATTGCAAATCAAAACCAGAAGACGTACCCATTTCAGGGATGGGCGGCAAGTTAATCGGATAAATGATGGCGTCTTTAATCTTCGAAAAAGCACCGAAAGCCCGGCCGATAATGGCCTGCACCTTATGTTCTTTGCCCGGGCGTTCCTTCCAATCTTTCAAACGCACGAAAGAAAGAGCCGCATTCTGCCCACGGCCATTAAAACTAAAACCGGCAACCGTGATGATGCTATCCACTTCACTTTGCTTTAGAAAATAATCCTCAACCTTTTTAAGCACCTCAGTCGTCCGCTCCTGAGTTGCCCCCACCGGCAATGAGATGCTAGTGATGAAATAACCCTGATCTTCTTCCGGTAAAAACGCCGACGGCAAGCGGGCATACAATACAGCTACGGCGATCAAAATGACCAGGTAAATAATCATGTGACGGCCTGTCCGATTAATCATGTTGCCGATGATGTGCTGGTATTTGTCCGTGCCCTTGGCAAATCCGCGGTTAAACCAGCCGAAGAAACCTTTTCTTTCAGCATGATGACCTTTGGGGATGGGCTTTAATAAAGAACCGCATAAGGCCGGTGTCAATGACATGGCTAAAAAGATGGAGAACAGCATGGATGAGATCATGGCCATGGAGAATTGACGGTAAATAGCACCGACCGACCCGCCGAAGAATGCCATGGGAATAAACACAGCCGTCAACACCAGCGAAATACCGATCAAAGCCCCGGTGATCTGTTCCATGGCTTTATGGCTGGCCTCGCGCGGGGAGAGCCCCTCTTCCCGCATAATACGCTCGACGTTTTCAACCACAACAATAGCGTCATCGACAAGCATACCGATGGATAGCACCATGCCGAACATGGTCAATACATTGATGGAAAAACCAAACGCATGTAAGACTGCAAAAGTACCGAGCAAAGCCACCGGCACGACGATCGTCGGGATAAAGGTCATGCGTATGTCCTGCAAAAATAAATACATGACTAAGAAGACTAAAATAATAGCGATGATGAGCGTCTTAACGACTTCTTCAATGGAAATGCGCACAAAGGCCGACTGATCTAAGGGGTAATGCACCTCGACGGTGGGTGGAAAGAATTTGGACAGCTCAGCTACTTTGGCCCGCACCGCAGCGACCGTTGCAACCGCATTGGCGGAAGGTGCCAGTTTAATGGCCACGGCCGATGCCAAATGGCCATTAATACGTGCTTGGGTGGTGTAATCCAAACCGCCTAAAGCGATCCTGGCCACATCCCTCAAAAACACGCGTGAACCGTCGGTATTAACCCGTAATAATATATTCCCGAATTCATCGGTGGTATTTAATGTGCTGCGGCCTTGCAAGGTGATATTAAGTTCCTGCCCCTTGACCGCCGGACGACCGCCTAATTGCCCCACCGGGACTTGGATATTCTGGGCCTGAAGCGCCGCAATCACATCATTGGCTGTCATATTGAAACTATACAGTTTCTGCGGGTCCATCCAAATGCGCATGGCATTTTCGGTACCGAATTGATTGGCCTCACCCACCCCGGTTACCCGGCGGATGGGATCAAGTACGGTCGACGCAATGTAATTACCCAAAGCAATTTCATCCATGCTGCCGTCAGTGGTTGACAGGGTAAAGAACATCAAATAATTACGGGTGGATTTAGTGACGGTAACACCCGACTGCTGTACGACCTGCGGCAAACTGGCAATGGCCAGTTGGGCTTTATTCTGTACTTGCACCTGAGCGGTATCAACGTTCGTTCCAGGCAGGAAATAAAGCGTCACCGTCGACTGGCCGCTATTATTACTGCTGGATGACATATACAGCAAATTATCAATACCATTCATTTGCTGTTCAATTAAAGAGGTAACCGTGGCTTGAAGCGTTTCAGCGGAAGCACCGGCATAGGTGGCGGAAACAGATATAGAAGGTGGTGCCACACTCGGGTACTGGGCCACGGGCAACTGGGTAATGGCAAGCCCGCCCATCAACATGATGAGCAAAGCAACTACCCAGGCAAAAATAGGACGCTCGATAAAAAATTTAGCCATGATTAAACCTAATTTCCTTTAGGTGCAGCAGGCACTACAGATGCATCGGCAGCGCGGACAAACGGCACAGCTTTGACTTCCATGCCGGGCTTCACTTTTTGTAAACCTTCGACAATCACACGATCGCCTTCGGCTAACCCTTCGCTGATAATCCACTTGTCCCCGACGGCTGAACCGATCTTGACTGTTTTGATCTCAACTTTATTGTCCGCCGATACCGTCATGACCGTGGCATTACCGCCAGCCCCAAGTGCCACACCCCGCTGCGAAACAGCAATGGCTTTACTATCAACCGCTTGTTCAATACGGCCGCGGGCAAACATGCCCGGCAATAATGTATGGTCTGCATTGGGAAATTCCGCCCGTAATGTCACCATGCCGCTGGTTTGGTCAACCGTGATGTCAGAAAACAATAACTTGCCTATTTCAGGATAGACGCTGCCATCTTCGAGTAAAAGCGTGATCTTAGCCTCGCCCGGGGCAATGCTTTGCAGCTTACCTTCATCCATGGCGCGTTTAAGTTTCAACACATCGGTGCTCGATTGGGTAAAATCAAAATAAACCGGATCAAGCTGCTGCACCACGGCCAATTGGGTGGCTTCCACCTGATTGACAAAAGCGCCTTCGGTCACTTTCCCGGCACCGATACGCCCGGAAATAGGTGACGTAACGGTCGTGTACCCTAAATTCAACTTGGCTGTTTCGACGGCGGCTTTAGCGGCTTGCAGCTCAGCTTGGGCCTGGGCCGAAGCTGACACAATATCATCATATTCCTGTTTGCTGACGGCATTAATGGCAACCAAAGCTTTATAACGCTCGGCCCTGGCCTCCACCTGCTTTAACATGGCCTGAGCTTTGGCCAAACCTGCCGCGGCACTATCATAAACAGCTTTTAAAGGTGCAGGGTCGATCTGGAACAAAACATCGCCCTCTTTAACATCCGCGCCTTCGGTAAACATTTGCTTTAAAATGATCCCTGTGGCCCTGGCCCGGACCTGAGCTGTACGGACGGCATCAATACGGCCCGGCAACTCTGATGTAATAGGAAGAGACTCAGCGCTGACCGTGACCACCCCGACTTCAGGAGCAGGAAAAGCAGCAGGGGCTTGACTAGGTTTGGACCCGCAGCCAGCCGTTAAGGCCATTGCTGCGAACAGGAACGTAACATGAAGTGTCTTATACAGTTGCATATTCAACCATTACCTTTCAACCGGTTATAATTTAGTGTTCTCATAAATCTGGTGAAGCACGCGCTTACATGTCTCTAAGTCTTTGGCTTTAACGGAGTTCTGAGCCTGCTCTAACGTTTGCTGAATGACCATGACCAGTTTTTCCTGCAAATCCTGGCCCTTTTTCGTCAGGTAAATCAATTTCTGGCGCTTATCACTTTTATCCGGTATACGCACAACCAAGCTGTGCTTTTCCATATTATCAATCAGGCGTGTGACGCTGGTTTTATCTTTACAAATAAGCCCTGCCAATTCCTGCTGGCTTTGGCCGTTTTTCTTACCCAAATTAACCAACACAGACCATTGCTCGCAGGTGACATCATAACCGGCGGTGGCAAAGTTATGGTTGACCAAAGCCCCCAATGCCCTCGTGGCCCGGCCCATCGCATAACCCAGTGACTGCTCTAATATGTATTTGTGTTGTGTCATGTCTTTTTAGTTGCATATGCAACCTTATAGGAAGTATACATGATGAAATTAATTTTGTCAACTGCGGGGGGCTTTGAGGATTTAAAATTCCACCGGTCGCGAAATCTGTTTTAAATATTCATATTCGATAGTCACTTCCATTTGAGATTCAGGTTTTCCTAAGAATGAACCCTCTACCGGTGCCGCCTGATAAGAAAAAGCGCCTGCAGCCAAAGCAATGTGATGCCCATAACAAGCCAAACCTAAAGTTGGGTCATACCCGCGCCATCCGCCGCCGGGTATATACACTTCAGCCCAGGCATGCAGTTGCGGATCCTTAGGGGATTGATCGAAATAATACCCGCTGACAAAACGGGCCGCCAAACCAACTGCACGGGCCGCCGCTATGTACAAGATGGCCAGATCGCGGCAGGAACCCCGCCGGTCAGATAAAACTTTTTCGGGCAAGTGCGGCTCTCCTTTGTCTCTTATTTCATAGGTGCATTCCTGGCGGACTTTTCGGCAAAGCAAAGAAGCAAATTCCAGGACATTATTTTTGCTTTCCTGCAGCACACCTAAGGCAAAGTCCTGCACTTTTTCGTGGACTGGTTGCTCTAATAGAAAAGGTTTTAATGTGCCGATCATGTGCGGCGGGTACTGCATGGGTAAATCCATGCAATGGGCCGGGTGGACAATATAGTCAAAAGGATTTACATCACTTAATTCTAAAACCACCCGTGACATGACCGTCAATGCCGCCGCCGGCCTTTTAAACCACACCAAATGGCTTAAAGACCCGGTGTAGTCAACATTCACGCTGACACCATCTGGTTCCGGGATAATAGTCAATGTGCGCTCGATCATGCGCCGGTAAGAATCCGCCCTTGGGGTCAACCGAATCGTATGCGGTTCCAAAATAACCGGGCGATCGTACGCATATGTCGTGGTGTGCCGAATAGCCAGAAACATCTTTATCTCTC
>CAZBJT010000057.1:0-8198 GCA_964492215.1 uncultured Planctomycetales bacterium
CGGTAATTGACCGTCATCCAGTAGGCATAGACCTTGGCGGCGCCGTAGGGGCTGCGCGGGTAAAACGGGGTCTTCTCCGTCTGAGGGGTTTCTAAAACTTTGCCATACATCTCCGACGAGGATGCTTGGTAGAATTTGGTCTTCAAACCAGAATCACGTATCGCTTCCAATAAACGCACCGTGCCTAAAGCCGTGATCTCCGCCGTGTACTCGGGGACATCGAAAGACACTTTCACGTGGCTTTGCGCACCCAAATTATATATTTCATCCGGCTCGACGGTCTTGATCAAATGGTTGATCGAACTGGCATCGTTAAGGTCCCCGTAGATCAGGCGCAATTTGATGTTTTTCTCGTGCGGGTCCTGGTACAAATGGTCGATGCGCTGCGTATTAAATGAACTGGCCCGGCGGATCAAACCATACACCGTATAACCTTTGCTGATCAATAATTCCGCCAAATAAGAACCATCCTGGCCGGTGATACCCGTAATTAACGCTTTTTTCACTCGCCCCTCCCTAACCCTCCCCACAAGGGGGAGGGAACCCCTAAGTTAATATGCTCCCTTAGCTTTTAAAACCACGGGAATTGTTTGGAATAAAATATACAAGTCCAACATGAATGACCAATTATTAATATACCAGGAATCCCATTTAAGCAAACGGTCAAACGAAACATCGCTGCGGCCCCTGATCTGCCACAAACCCGTGATGCCCGGGCGAATGTCGAGCCGTTTTAACTGGCGCAAATCCTCGCGTTCCACCTGTTCGATGGGCAAAGGACGCGGCCCCACCAAACTCATATTACCCATGATGACATTCAATATTTGCGGCAATTCATCGAGGCTGTACTTGCGCAGCCACGCCCCCATTTTAGTGACGCGCGGGTCGCATTTCATTTTAAAGATGGGCCCGTCAACTTCATTGTGTTTGCGCAACTGCGGCAATTGCGCCTCGGCATCGCAGACCATGCTGCGGAATTTCAACATGTAAAAAATACGCCCACCTTTACCAAAACGCCGGGAAGGATAAAAAACCGGGCCGTGGCTGTCCAGCTTGATCAGGATCATGATCAAAGCAAACACCGGCAATAAAATGACAAACATGATACAGGCCAAAATAAAATCAAATATCCTCTTACCCCGCTGGCGGTAATTCACTTCAATGTCCGAGTAAGCCAAAATGGGGATGATGCCGATATTGTATTTCAACATGTCGCCGGTCATCCATTCATACCCCTGAGGCACCACACGCACGGCGATCCTGGCCTCCTTGGCTTGTTCCAAAATCCGCATAAATACGTCGGGGTCATGATGGATGGTGACAAAAATCTCATTGATGAATTCTTTTTTGGCAATGAGGGGAAAATCGTCAATCTTACCTAAGACCTTAAGCCCTCCCTCAGGCTGGTCGGTTTGATAATCATCCAGAAAACCAACCACACGGATACCCATGCCCGGGCGGCGATGTATCTCATTCTCCAATAAACGGCCGACCTTGCCGGCACCGATGATCAGGGCATTGAAATTATTGTACCCGTTGGACACCAGGTATTCGACGACCATTTTCTTGATGATGCGCCATAGCGACAAAAAGACGATCATTAAAAAAGCGCTGACGAATAAAATGCTGCGGGGAAAATCAGGGATGCGGCATAAATAAACTAAAACAATGAATAAAAGGGTGGATAAAATAACCGACTTGATGACCTCGAGGATTTCAAAAGTCTCCAGCCTTTCCCGTCGGGTTTGATATAAACCATACATCTGGTTTAATAAAAGGGTGGCCATCAGCCACGTCAGGAAAATGCCGCGGTAAGGATTGACCGGTGTAAAAAAGAAATCCCTAAAACTGATCTGAAACGGCAAGGTCTGCGGCCGGGCCCAGGAGGCTAAATAAAAAGCCAGGGCAATCGCCACAATGTCAAACATAAGATAACTAAAACGGATGGCGAATAATTGCCGTTGACTACGCATGTGTTCTTTTACCCATGGTTAAAACGTCCTTGACGACATACCAGATAAACAAACTGTTCCCGATCAAATACCGGCGCCACAAACGGCGCGGCTCAGCACATAAACGAAACAGCCACTCCAAACCCGAACGCCCCATCCAGCGCGGGGCCTGAGGCTTGGCCCCGGATATAAAATCAAAAGCAGCCCCCACCCCTACCATCACCGGCACATCAAGCACGGGCCGGTTGATACTCATCCAGAAATCCTGTTTGGGCGACCCTAAAGCCACCCAAAGCACATCAGCATGGCTTTGATTGATTTGAGCGATCACGCCGGCAGACTCAACAACTGCCTGCGGTTTAAAATCAGGGGCATGCATGCCCACAATATTGATCTGCGGGTATTTCCGCTTTAAAGCTTCGCTTAAATCAGCCAATACCTGCGGGGTGCCGCCGTAAAAAAAATGTTTAAGACCGATTTTCTGACCTTGATCACATACCCTTAGCATCAAATCAGGGCCATAGGTGCGTTCAATGCCCTGTACACCCTTGATCGAGCGGGCCACCCAAACCACCGGCATGCCATCCGGTGTGACCATGGATGCTCCGTTTACCACCTGACGATATTCTTCATCCCGCTGGCAATCGACGATGGTAGACACCGGTGATACGCAAACATAGACCTTGCAATGATTTTTAACCCATTCAAAAATCTGATCACAGGCTTGATAAGGGGTAGTAATGGAAACATTGACCCCCAGGATATTGACGAAATTTGACATAAGAAGCAGGCATTATATCAAAAAACTATCGTATGGGGCAATTTTTCTTTGGTCACTTGGACGGGGAATCGGGCATAGGGAACATCATGATTTTCCACCTCAATGACATCGCTCCTCTTTTCTCTAATATAAGACAGGCTATCCAATGCCATTTGCTTATCTTGCGGGCGTATCACAGCTTCAAAAGGCTTGCCCCAATCCCCTTGATGGGCCCGCACCAGTGAAATCACATTAAAAAACAGCGCCGCACTTAAAGCAATCATGAGGGTCCGGGGTATTTTAGGCAGGCGTAAAGCCACTACCGCAAACATTAATAAGACCGGGACATAAAGAAAACGACTTTGCTGTGAACCACATAGCCACCATAAGGCCCACCACAGCACCACAAACCAGGACATTAAATCAACTTCCTTTTTTAAAAGGCCTTTGATGAAGAAATACAGAAAAGGCCCTAAGAATAATAAAAACGGCAGGCCCAGGGGATAATCAAAACGGTTATTCACCCCCTCATCAGGTACTGCGATCAACCAGAAATGTTTAATGAAGGCCACGGGTCCGCGGCCATACCCATAACCATCCCGGATTTTTTCCATCCAGATCCGGGAAGCCTCCAGCAGCGATTGGCCATGGGGGGTGTTAAAATCAATGGCTGGATGACTGATCAAACAACCGGGCTTAAAGGGAAATAACGGTGTGCCGGCATAGTAGAGTGATTTGGCGATAAACGGGCCGGCCACCAATGCCCCGGCCAAACAAAACCACAGGATGGATTTCCGGATAAAAGCGCGGTCTTGGGGATTGATGTGATATGAAAAAGTAAATGGGCGGTGACGCAGCATAAATGCCATGCCGGCTAAAATCACGGCCATCAGAAGAACCTGGGCGGGCATGAATGATTTGGACCAGATAAAAAAAGACGCCTCTGTGATAAAAAACAGCATGTCCCGTCGCAGGAAACTATCCACGGCAGCCAAAAATAAATAAGCAGCGGCCAAATCCAGCATGGCCGTACCCATTTGAATGCCAAAGCCGTGGGACCCTAACACGGCAGCCAGCACCAACACCCAGGCGGTATTTCTCGCCGGGGCCATGCGCCGCATCAGGGAAACGAGCACCATCAACAGCCCGGCTAAGAAAATAAATTGCGGCCATTTATTGGGAAAATGGGTGGCATACCAAAACGGACTTAAGGCAAATTGCAGCGGCAATAAGAAAAGGTCGTCGGCCGCCCAAGACAAATGGGCAAAAGAACCACTGACTAAATGCTGTAGGGCCAAGGTGTAATGATAATGCAGCGCATCGAATTCCTGCAATAAATGAATGGGCAGCCAGGCGGCATAGGCGCTGACTAAAAGGATAATGAAGGATAAACCGCCGATCAACAGAAAAAGGATACGGTCTACATTCCCCCCTAAAGCCTGCCGGCAGGACAAAATCAGTTCCAGGACTTGAGGTCTTTGACGCAGGACTAAGATAACCCCGACGAGCAGAAGAGCCCCCCACGCCAGGGTGCCGCACAGGCGCAGATCAAGCTTGAAAAATAATTCCAGCCAAAATAGCGGATAGCCTACCATGAGCAGCAAGGTCGGCCAATGCGTCAAGGAAACGTTTATTTTGCGGTGAATATGATCAGTCGCCATAATACATATGCCACGGTGATGCCGATAAAATAAATTTTCCACCCGATGGAATTCAACATCACTTGGCTCCTTGAGCAGCCTTGGGCCCCATCACCTGTTTATAAATGGCCATTAATTCATCATAATTGGTATCCATGGTATAAGAGGACACATAAGTCTTGCGGGCCTCCTGGGACATTTGCTCAAGCAAGCCGGGATTGTTCAATAGGTCTGACACCACCCGGGCCAAATCATCCGCATGGCCGGGGGTAAATAAAAATCCGGTTTTGCCGTCGTTCACCAATTCCTTGATGGCGCCGATGGCGCCGGCCACGACCGGGGTGCCGCAGGCATAGGCCTCGACGATGACCCGGGGGAAATTTTCATAACATAAAGAAGGTAAAACCAAAGCACTGGCTTGCCGTATCTGGGCCAATACCTCCTCCATGGAAACCCGGCCCATGAATTCAACGCCGGGGTGACGGTTTAAGGCTTTGAGCGTCTCCATTAAAGGCCCGTCGCCCATGATTTTCAAACCAAGAGCAGACGGCATTTTCTGCCAGGCCTTGATCAATACATCCACACCCTTATAATCTTTCAACGCCCCGGCATAAACCACATAAGGTTTTTTCGGCCATTGATAACCAGGGTCGGTATCCAGGAAATTCCCTTTCACCACCACCTGCTTTGGGTCAAACCCGCCGCTGATGAATTTGCCGCGGCTAAATTGCGACAAGGCAATGAAGGCATTTACATTTTTATGCAAATACCCCCCGCGGTGGCAGGCATCTATTTCATTTTTAAGCAGCCAGGAATGCAGCATGGAATTTTTCCAGCAGCGGTGCAGCACCGCCTGCCAACGGGACGTTTTCAGGCAATCCTCACACACCTGTCCATCGCGGTAGAACGTGGCAGCCGGGCAAAGGTAACGGTAATTATGCAAGGTATGCACGACGGGAATGCCGTGGCGCTTTAAAGTAGCGAAGATGGCCGGGGATATTACATAAAAAACATTGTGGACATGGGCGATATCAGGTTTGAAATGGCGCAGGCATTGTTCTAATTTGTCATCGGCAGGTTTTAAAGGGTCGAGCACGCGGCCCAAAGCGCCTAAGCGTTTTAACCCGCTGCTTTGGCTTAATTCTTTATTGTGCCGCTCATACAGAAATACCTCATGACCGAACCGTTCCAGCATCCGTTTCTCGGAGAGCACCACCTCGTCTTCCCCGCCCGCATACAGATAACGGTTATGGATTTGCAGGATGCGCATGTTCCACCACAAAAGGCCCCAGGCTTAGAACATCGACGGCATTGACTAGAAAAGCACGGATGGCATCGTCCGGGGATGAGACAATCGGTTCTTCGTGCATGTTAAAACTGGTATTGATGACGACCCCGAAACCGGAACGCTTCTTATAGGCCTTGATGATCTTGTAAAAGGACGCATTGTCCGCCATGGTGACCACCTGCGGACGGGCAGTACCATCGACATGCACAGAGGCATCAATGTTTTTATTGACCTTAGGGTTGGTGTTATAGGTCGTGGTCATGTATTTGACCGCCACATCCTCGCCGGTGTAATCCATTAAATAAACCGGGGCATCCTCATCTAACATCGAGGGGGCAAAAGGCATGAATTCGGTACGTTTCAGTCTTTGGTTTAAGCTGTCATTGATGGTCTTATCCATTGGGGAGGCAATGATGGAACGGTTGCCCAAAGCCCGCGGCCCCCATTCCAATGCGCCGTTAAAACGGCCGATGATTTTGCCTGCGGCCATCATTTGACCGATCTCTTCTTCCGGGTTGGCCAGGCGGCGGTAAGCCAAATTATATTTCTTTAGCGCTTCTTCCATCTCTGCTTCAGTAAATGACGGCCCCAAATACACCGTCGGCATAGCGCCCCAGGTTTTGTCCGTCGTATTCTCGGCCCATAAGGCCAATGCCGCGCCTAAAGACGTACCTGCATCATCCATGGCGGGTTGGATATACACATTCTTGACACCCGGGATCTCACGGATACGCTGATTGACCTTCACATTGGCAAAGACACCACCGGCCAGGCAAATATTTTCAGCAGGATAGGCTTTTAATTTTTCTTTCAAATAGGTCACTAAGGCATCCTCGGTCAATTGCTGTATGCCAGCAGCCATGTCCTTGGGTTCGATCGCCGACATATTGTCCTGCATGTAATTCAAATACATTTGATACCCGGCGGCAAAATTGACCAGAGACCCATGCAGGCATTTGATATAATTGATATGGATAAACCCTTGGCGGTCGATGGATCGGGCGAAATAATTCAAGGGGTCACGTTTCAGTTGATGATTACCCTGCAATACATTTTGCAAAACCCCGCCCTCAAAACGATAGACCTTGTTCATCAACGGCACGGTTTTCTTCGGGTCACCGAAGGCAGCCAGCCCTGTGATTTTACCCTCATGCTGATTGACCTTATACCCCAAAAACTTGGTCACCGACTGATAAAATTGGCCGATGGAATTAAGGTCCTTGATCTGGTCGACACAGGTCAATTTTCCATTGATCCCGGTATGCAAAGCACCACACAGGCCGTCGCCTTTGCCGTCATTGGTGAAGATCAGGGCATTTTTCCAGGGAGACGTGTAATAAGCACTGGTGGCATGCGCATAGTGGTGATTCACAAAACGGATTTGCTCGTCCTTAAAACCTACATCCCTCATGCATGTATAAAAATGTTTCTTGAGCAAGCCCTTTAAGTTGATGGCATCCGGAAAAAGCCGTTTTAAGCCATCGTAAAAATAACCTTCCGCCAAATCTTTGATACTGTTGCGGCCAAAATATTTATTAAGTAAGCGGTAGGTATAAACAAATTCACTCACCTCTTCGCAGCCGATGGCCACATAGTCGAAATCCTGCGGGGTTAATTGGAATTTCTTGCAAATAAAGTCAATGGCCCGTAAAGGAAATGTGCTCTGGTTCTTGATACGCGTCAACTTATCATCTTCAATCGCCGCCTGTATCTGACCGTCCTTGACATATGCGGCAGCTGCCCCATGACCCAAACTTAAACCTAGAATTTTCATGACCCGTCCCTTTTATTTATTTTTCCGGGCGATGACGCGCAGCCAAACCCCCGACGGATTTGGCTGATTGGCCCTAAAATGATCGACAAAAAGTTTCTCAATCCATGATGGGGGCATGATCACCCGCAAGCGGTAGAGGATTTTTTCACACATCTTCCACCGCCACTGGGCTCCCGGCGCCATTTGCCCCACATGCTGCCCAAAGACCCCCAAGGCATCAACCTTAAAACCATGCTTTTCCAGTAAAACCTTCATGCTCTGTTCATTAAAAAAATTAATGTGCGGAAATATTTCATTCTTGAACAAATAATCCTTAAAAGGCACCTCGATCAACACCACCCCATCATTAGTCAAGCGCTCATGCACCGCTTGCATCATCACGGTGGGGTCAATCAAATGCTCCATAATATGCGATAACACAATAATATCAAACTTTTGTTTAACCTCATCAAGGGATGAAGAAACTTTAAAATCAACCGAAGGAAAATTTTTACTCCATGCCCGGCGCAAGGCATCGATAAAAACCGTATCTGTTTCGACGGCATGATAGGCGCTTAACCCATGCGCCCTATCCTGGGCCGCACACCAGCCGAAATACCCATACCCGGCACCTATGTCCAAAATAGACACTTTGCCCTGACGCCAATTATTGCCCTTCACCTGCCACAAAAAACGCCAGCGATTGCAGGCAAAAGCGTAAGCACCCGGGGCGACCCTGGGGGAAATATCACCCAAGGCGCGAATATTCCAGAATGTCTCGCTGTAACTCTTTAAAAAATCTTCC
>CAZBJT010000058.1:0-8006 GCA_964492215.1 uncultured Planctomycetales bacterium
GCCTGGATTTAAATTGTGTGGGTGAACATGAGTATTGCATTTCAAAGGTGCGTATTGCCGCGGACCATGTGCCGGTGATGGACATCAGCGTCCCTATCCGCCGTTATAATAAAATGGAAGGGGTGTTGATCGCGGAATATAATTTACGCGGTGTTTGGGATGTGATGGACAATATCCAGTTCGGGCCGCAAAGCCGTGCTATTTTGATCGATCAATACGGAGGGATACTAGCACACCCGGACAAGAAAGAAGTGCTGAAGAACAATACGTTCAATTACCCGCAGGTGGTAAAGGATTTAGAGCAGGGAAAGAATGACAGTCGTGTGATTGTGGATACCGACGGGCGCAAGTGGGTGGTGGCGTATTCCCCCATTTCATTGCTGCATTGGGGTTTGATCATCGCCCAGCCCTACCGGGAGGCCTTTGTTTTTGTCAGGCTTATCCGGTATCATTCCTGGGTCCTGGTCATTTTCAGCGTATTTGCGGCCGTCCTCATCGGATTTATCATTGCCCAATGGATGAGCCGTCCTATGAATGAGATGATCGAGGCGACACGGCGCCTGGCTCGCGGGGATTTGTCGGTGTCATTACCTATTCGCCGACGGGATGAGATCGGGCGGTTAAAGTTTGCTTTTAATCACATGACGGTGAAATTAAAACAAGCCCGTCAGGTGGAGCGGTTATCTATTGTGGGAAAGTCGGCCGCCAGCATTGCGCATGAATTGAAAAATTCACTGGTTTTAGTCAAAGCTTTTGTGCAGTTGATCCCCGAGCGTCATAAAGACAAGGCTTTCGTGCAAGAGGCTGCCCAGATGATCACCAGGGAATTAGACAGCTGGAATGAGATGTTGCGTAATATGATGGATTTTTCCCGTGAACAAAGACCTCTGTGTCTGGGGCCGGTTGATATCAATGTGCTGGTGGAAGAAACAGCATTGTTGACCAAATTGAAGGTTGATCATCATCAATTATTCTTTCATATTGAGGCATCAAAAGTCATTCCACTTATTCAGGCCGATGAAGCCAAGATCAGGCAGGTGATCGTCAATTTGATCACCAATGCCTTTGAAGCTACACCGGTCGGTGGAGAGATCATCGTGCGGACATTTTTAGTGGACCACGGGCCATATGTATTTGCAGGCTTTGAGGTGAGCAATTCAGGGAAAGGCATTGCCCCCGAACATTTAGGGCGTATTTTTGATTCGTTTTTTACAACCAAGGACACCGGTTTAGGTTTAGGGCTGGCGATTTGCCGTGACATTGTCAATAAACACGGCGGCCGTTTAGAGGTGGTGAGTAAAACAGGGCAGGGGGCGACTTTCCGTGTGCTTTTGCCTGTCGATATAAGTAAAGCATCAGAAAGGGAGAGGTATGATTTCCGAGAAGATCGTCGTAGTGGATGATGATGTGCGGGTGCATCAAAGCCTCAAGGCCATTTTATTTGAATATCAGCTGGTTTCATTTTTGGATCCTGAGAAGGCCTTGGATTATTTATTAAGACCCAATGAGGTGGCCCTGGTTCTGATGGATGTGCGCATGAGCGGGCTTAATGGGATAGAGTTGCTCGAGCGGGTTAAGCGTGAAAAGAAGGACATGGCTGTGATGATCATTACCGCCCACGGCGCCCAGGACATTGTGGTTGAGGCCATGCGCCTTCATGCCGATGATTACATTGAAAAGCCTTTCGACATCCATGAGCTGAAAGAACGGGTCAGGGTCATTCTAAAAGAGAAATCCCGTTATGATCGTGATGCCCGCGCTCCCCAGACCCAGGTCGACCGTATCCGTCAATTCATTGAACGCAATTTTTCCAATGCTTCTTTAGAATACATCGCCCAGGAGATGTGCCTGTCCCCGCAATACTTAAGCCGCCTATTCAGCAAACATAATCAGCAGGGCTTCAGGGGTTACAAATTAAAGGTGAGGATGGAAAAGGCCATGGAATTGCTGCGCACTTCTTCCCTTGATGTGAGTGAAATCGCCTATCAGATCGGTTATGGAAATCCGGAGTCATTTATGCGGGCTTTCAAACAATATGTTAAACAAACCCCGGGTGCCTACCGCAGCCGGTACCAACAAGCCCGGAGGAAATCATGAGCAATAAAATAATGATCATTGATGCGCACCCGGTGTATGCCCCTAAAATGGTTGCTTTCTTAGAATCGTTAACATTAAAGGATACGGTGGTGGTTGCCGGCGGCCTTAAGGCCATGGCCGCTATTGCACAGCACCAGCCGGATGTGATCGTGCTTTCAGCCACATTGCCGGACATGGACAGTGTGGTGCTGGCCGGGCAGATCAAGTCCTTGCACCCAGGCGCACCCATGATCGTGCAAACCGGTTTATTGACAAGCCCGCAGGTCAGTGAAGCATTTAAGTCTGCGGGTGTTGAATACGTTGTTCCCCGCCGGGAAAAAGACTGGTCTGCCTTTCAAGGCGCCCTCACGGACATTTTGTCTGCCTCTAAGACCCACCGTAAGTAGTAAAAAATGTCAATGGGATGCATTATTCCGTCATTCTAAATTCTTAGAAATAGAAGACAATATTGGTTTAGACCTTTAGATCTAAGGAGATGCCTGATGGATGACAATGTCCCGCTTAATTCAATCACCATGACCGTTCAAACATTGGAAATGTTGGCCCGTACCAAGGGAGGGCCTATCGGTTTGGATGAGGTCTTACGGGTGCTCAAGAATGCCCTGGATGAAAAGAAGCCGGTTTTTGTTGAAGATGAATCAACCGGGGACAAATACCGGTTGATCGAGGGCAGCGAACTGGCGTGGGTAAAGGAATAGATTCTAATCCAGAAATTCCAGGGCTGTATACTTTAGTACAATTGATTTTTTTTGATTTTTGTCTAAAATAGGAGTCATGGCACAGTTCTTTAACCAGATCCGCAATTTTATTGATAGAGATGTCTGGCGCATTCATACCCGAAAACTACCGCGCCGGCAATCTTTTCTGATCAAGCAATTACGTGTCATCATGCTCGCCGTCCGGGAATTCCGCGGCAACAAATGCCAGCTTAATGCATCAGCCCTTACATTCTATACACTTTTATCCATCGTTCCGGTGGTGGCTATGGCCTTTGGGATCGCCAAAGGTTTTGGTCTCGACCAGGTGTTTGAAAAACAACTGTTGACCAAGTTCCCCGGCCAGGAACAAACACTCACTCAGATCATTGATTTTGCCAATAATCTGCTTAAGGATGCCCAGGGAGGTTTCATCGCCGGGGTCGGGGTCATCGTGCTTTTCTGGACCGTTATCAAGCTCCTTAACAGCATCGAGATGTCGTTCAATGATATCTGGGGTATCAAGAAATCCCGCAGCCTGAGCCGTAAGGTGAGCGATTACCTCTCGATCATCTTGATTTGTCCTTTCTTTGTGATCGCTTCCGGCGGGGTGACAGTTTTTGTTAATACGCAGGTCGCCTTGATCGTGCAGAAGTTTGCTTTTTTAGGCAGCTTGGGGCCGGGGATATTATTCGCTTTACACATTTTGCCTTACGTGATGATTTGGATCCTTTTTACGTTCATGTACATTTTTTTACCGAATACAAAGGTAAAGTTTTCCTCCGGAATAATCGGTGGTGTCGTGGCTGGGACGGTTTATCAAATTGTGCAGGTCATTTACATTAAATTTCAGGTCGGGGTGGGGCAGGCCAATGTTGTTTATGGAAGTTTTTCAGCCCTACCTTTATTTTTGATTTGGCTGCAAATGAGCTGGCGGATTTTGCTTTTTGGCGCCGAGATATCCTTTGCCCATCAGAATGTGGATACCTATGAATTCGAGCACGATTGCTTGAACGTGAGCTATTCTTTTAAGCGATTGCTTGCCTTACAAATCGCCGGCATTTTAGTCAAGCGTTTCGCCCATGGGCAGGAGCCTTTGACCGCTATTGAGATCTCCGATGGTTTAGACATCCCTATCCGTTTGGTGCGCGATATCCTTTTTGAGTTAAGCGAAGCCGGTATTGTGACTGAGATCAAAGAGGTCACTTATAAACAATCGTCCTATCAGCCGGCGCGGGACATCAATCAGTTAAGTGTGCAGTTTGTGAGCGATGCTTTGGATAAGCAGGGGGTCGGTGATATCCCGGTGGCGCAGACCCCGGAATTGGTAAAGCTGCATGAGATCATGCGGAATTTCGAAGATACCCTCAAGCATTCCCCCCATAATAGGCTGCTTAAAGACATTTAAACTCCCAAAAGAAACGCTTTCGGATTTTGACGACTTTCAGTATAATGGCTGCATGATTTCTCTCGGTGTTATCGGTTGCGGCCATTGGGGCCCCAATCATATCCGCATTTTTTCCCAATTACCTAATTCGCGTGTACTTATGTGCGCGGATTTAGACGACAAGCGCCTGGCTTCCATCAAGGCGTTGTACCCGTCCATTGAAACCACCCGTGATTATAAGGACATTTTAAATAACTCGGCCATCGACGCGGTGGTGGTCGCTTTACCGACGAATTTTCATTATAAAATCACCCAGGAAGCATTAGAAGCAGGTAAAGATGTGCTGTGCGAAAAGCCATTGGCGCTTAAGGCCGAGGAATGTGTGAGTTTGGGTGCTTTGGCCAAGTCTAAGTCCCGGGTGCTCATGGTCGGCCATATTTTTGTGTTTAATCAGGGTGTGGTTAAATTACGTGAATATATCCAAAGCGGTGAAATGGGTGCGGTGCATTATGCGCATTCTGAACGCACTAACTTAGGGCCATTCCGTTATGACGTCAATGCCCTATGGGATTTAGCCCCGCATGATATCTCCATCTTTAATTATTTGTTTAATAGCTCCCCGGTCAGTGTATCTGCCCGCGGGCATAAATGCTTGGGCGGAAATTTGGAAGACCTGGCTTTTGCCACGTTGGATTACCCTAATAATGTCATGGTCAATGTGCATGTCAGCTGGCTTGATCCCAAGAAGGTGCGCCAAATCACCGTCGTGGGGGATAAAAAAATGGTGGCTTGGGACGATCTAGATATTGACGGGCCGATCAAACTTTTCGATAAGCATGTGGAACGTACCGCCGTGTATTATGAAACCTACGGAGAATTCCAATTATTGTCCCGTGAGGGCAGCATCACCATCCCCAAGATCGGTTTTAATGAACCTTTGAAAGCGCAGGCCCTGTATTTTCTAGAATGCGTCGAGAAAAAACAGGATGCAGCTTTGGCCAATGCCCAGAAAGCTGCGGATGTGGTGCGCACTTTAGCCGCGATCCAAGACTCCATGAACCGCAAAGGTGAGTTAGTTAAATTATAACTGTCATTCCCGCGCAAGCGGGAATCTATAATCTATGACAAAATATTTTAAGCATGAGAAAGCAATAGTTGATCCAAATGCCACCATCGGTGAAGACACCCGGGTATGGGCCAATGCCAATATTTTGGCTGGTGCTGTGGTGGGCGCTCATTGCAATATTTGCGACGGTTGTTTCATTGAAAAAGGCGGCATCGTCGGTAATCATGTCACCTTAAAGAATGGGGTGGCGATCTTTGATGGTGTCACCCTTGAAGATGATGTGTTCGTCGGAGCCGGCGCTACTTTCATCAATGACCGTTACCCGCGCAGCCATCGCCAGGACGCCTGGGTGCTGGAAAAGACTTTAGTTAAAAAAGGGGCCACGATCGGGGCCAATGCCACCATTATGTGCGGTTTGACCATCGGCCAATATGCGGTTGTGGGGGCAGGGGCGGTCGTCACCAAAGATGTAGCACCCTTTACCATCGTCGTGGGCAGCCCGGCACGCATGGCTGGTTATGCCTGCACCTGCGGGCGCAAACTGTCCCAATATTTTCAATGCAAATGTGGTTTATCTTACCAGCTGCTTAACAGCGCCCTGGTCAAAGCCTGAGCCATGATCCCTAAAATACTTGTTTCCCCTGTCGCTTATAATGAAAAGATCAAATTACGTAATGTCATTGAACGGTTCTTGAAAAGCCGCATCCATGGCAAGGTCGATTATATGATCGTCGATGACGGTTCGGATGACGGCACAACCGAGATGATCGCGGAATATAAAAGCCGCGGGGTCGGCACCGTTAAACATCAGCAACGCAGCGGGGTGGGGGCGGCCATACGCACCGCCATTGATTATGCCCGCAGTAATGGTTATACCGTGCTCGTCATTATGGCTGGCAATGATAAAGATAATCCGGAAGAGATACCGCAATTGCTCGAGCCCATTTTGCATGATGCCTATGATGTGGTGCAGGGGTCGCGCTATTTGGGTCAGGTGGGATCCGGTGGCGCCATGCCCTTTTACCGCAAATTTGCCACCCGGCTTCACCCGTTTTTATTTTCCGTATTTACCTTTCATAAATTCACTGATACCACCAATGGCTTTCGGGCCATGCGGGTGAAGATATTCGACGACAAACGCATTAATTTAAACCAGGAGTGGCTTAATACCTATGAGTTAGAGCCGTATATCCTCTGGAAAACAGTCACCTTAAAGTACAAATTCAAGGAAGTGTTTGTAACGAAGATCTACCCACCTAAACAATTGGGTGGCTATACGAAAATGGTGCCGTGGGTCAGTTGGTGGAGTATTTTAAAGCCGCTGTTCTATTTGCGCCTGGGGATCAAAAAATGAAATTATACGGCAAGAATCCGGTGATTGAACGTTTAAAAGCGAACCCTAAAAGCATTCGCCATATCCTTATTGTGGAAGACCACCCGGACTTGGCCTATATCCGTAAAAAAGGCACGCAATGGGGCATTGCCGTATCGACGGTGCCTTATACCAAAATACAAAAGATGGCGCAGAATTTGAATACTCAGGGCATTTTGGCTGACATTGAAGATTTTTCTTATGTGCAATTAGAAACATTATTGGAGCGGGCTTTAGAAAAGAAGCACACGATTGTTTTTCTCGATAATATCACTGACCCGCAGAATTTCGGCGGCATTATCCGCACCTGTGGGGCCATCGGCGATTTTGATGTGGTCATCCCCACGTCGGACTCGGTGAGTGTCACCGAAACGGTATTACGGGTGGCTTGCGGGGGAGAGAATTACACATCGGTAGCCAAGGTGTCTAATTTAGCTAATGCCATTGAAAAAGCTAAGAAGGCGGGTTTTTGGATTGCAGGTACCGCGGTCAAAGAGGGTACGGTGGCGGATTTGCGTCAGATCAAATTGCAGTTTCCGTTGGGGTTGGTCTTAGGTTCTGAAGAAAAAGGGGTAAGGGAGATTATCCGCAAGAAATTGGATGCAGAAATCATCATCCCCATGAAACATGAAAGGATGTCACTTAATGTCGCCCACGCCACGTCGATCCTCTGCTGGGAAGCCGCACGTCAACGCTCTTAACTTTTTTGCCGAAGCCGGTTTGCTGAAACGCGTCAAACGTTCAGGCTGGTGGGTGGCTGGTATTGAAAATCCTGAAACGGTGGCCGAGCATTGCTTTCGCTGTGCGGTGATTGGTTATTACATCGCCCATTGCGAAGATGTTGACCCTTATAAAGTCGTCACCATGACGTTGTTCAATGACATCCACGAAGCCCGCATCAATGACTTGCACAAGATGGGCCATCATTACATTGAGTTCCGCGATGCTGAGAAACGCGTATTCAATGACCAAGTAGCTGGTCTTGAGAAAAAAGCCAAAGCACATTTAACCGCCATGCGTGACGGCTATGACCGCCAAAGCAGCCCCGAAGCCATTGTCGCCCGTGATGCCGATATCCTAGAGTGCTTGATCCAAGCCAAGGAATACGTCGACAACGGTTACCCCGTCGCCAAAACCTTCTTCAAACGCGCCCCCGACCATTTAAAAACCAAAACAGCAAGAGAACTCTGGAAACAAGCTCAAAAATGGGACAGCCACGCCTGGTGGCAAAACGTAGTAAAATTCGAACGCTAAATCTATTTCCAGACACCTAGAGTAATGTAATTAATTCTGTAATTCTGGGACACCCACCGTAACCTTAATTATTTCTCCGTGTGGCTCGAGTCAAAAGAGTTAAGTACTATTGTATGCGGAACGGGATATTTTTGC
>CAZBJT010000059.1:0-7986 GCA_964492215.1 uncultured Planctomycetales bacterium
CAGGATAATAATAATTCTTGCGGTCAAATTTAATGAAGGGATTGATCTGGGCATTTAAAGCCAAGCCGACCTTGATCCCATACAGTAAAGCCTGATGGTTTAACACCGGCAATGTACCGGGCAGGCCTAAGCACACCGGGCAGACATTGGTATTAGGGGCACAGCCGAATTCATTGGCACAGCCGCAAAATATCTTGGTGTTAGTGCTTAACTGCAAATGGACTTCAAGTCCTATGACTGTTTCAAATTCGCTCATATTTGAGGCTTCTTCGTATGCCACGGCGTATTTTGCTCATACGCATAGGCGATACGCAATAACATTTCTTCATCAAACGCTTTACCCATTAATTGCAAACCGATGGGCAAACCATTCTTGGCAAATCCGCAAGGCACGGAGATCGCCGGTATACCAGCTAAGTTCGCCGGGATGGTGTAAATGTCCGACAAATACATGGATATAGGGTCTGTGACCTTCTCCCCTACTTTAAAAGCCACCGTCGGTGCTGTGGGGGTGATAATAGCATCGCAATCTTTAAATGCTTCATCCAAATCATTCTTGATCAAGGTGCGTACTTTTTGGCCGCGTAAATAATAGGCATCGTAATAACCAGACGACAAGGCATAGGTACCCAGCATAATGCGGCGCTTGGCTTCATCGCCGAAGCCTTGAGCCCGGGTTTCTTCGTACATATCAACCAAGGCATTTTTGCGCGTCTCTTGAGGCTGCAGGCGTAAACCGAAACGAACCCCGTCGAAACGGGCTAAATTAGAACTGGCCTCGGCGGTGGCGACAATATAATAGGTAGCAACCGCATAAGGCGTATGCGGCAAAGTGACCTCTTTGATCACCGCACCTAATTTCTTTAATACATTCAATGATTCTTCGACAGCTTGACGCACTTCGCTGTCTAGGCCATCGACAAAAGCTTCTTTAGGGATACCAATTTTAAGACCACGCACATCATTGACCAAGGCCTTGGTGTAATCAGGCACAGGGTAATTGACTGAAGTAGAATCACGCTCGTCATAACCGGCGATGATATTCATCAATAAAGCGCAGTCCCTCACATCTTTGGTCAAAGGACCGATCTGGTCCAAACTCGAGGCAAAAGCAATTAAACCGTAACGGGACACCCGGCCATAGGTGGGCTTCATGCCGACGATGCCGCAGAAAGAAGCTGGCTGGCGGATGGAACCACCGGTGTCGGAACCTAAAGCCCACGTGGCTTCATCAGCAGCAACAGCGGCGGCTGACCCGCCGCTGGAACCGCCGGGTACGCATTTTAAATCCCAGGGATTAAATGTGGGGCCATAACAGGAACTTTCGCAGGATGAACCAAAAGCAAATTCATCCATGTTTGCAATCCCTAAAATTATCCCGCCGCTTTTTTTGATCCGTTCAATAACTCCGGCGTCGTAGGGTGGACGAAAACCTTTTAAAATACGTGAGGCGCAGGTAATTTCTTCGCCTTTAATACATAAATTATCTTTAATGGCAATCGGGACTGGTAGTTCACCATCAAAAACTGGCTGTTGACTTGCGGTATGTATATAAGCTTTAACTTTAGTATGATCAATATCTAAAATGCGCTTTGTGACAGCACCCCACACTTCCAGGCCAGAAGTTTTGCCGGATTTGATCAAATCTAATAATTCATGGGCTGTAAGGGAGTGCAGGCTCATTCAATGACTAAAGGCACTTTAAAGGAACCGTCTTTAGATTGGACTGCGATCTTGAGGGCTTCCTGATTGGATAATGAGGGCTTGACCACGTCGGGGCGCAGCACATTGCCCATGGCCACCGCATGGCTGGTGGGTTTGACATTGTCGACGTTTAATTCTTGTAATTGTTCCACATATTTGACAATATCGCCCAAGTTTTTGGTAAAGCCTTCCAACTTGTCTTCAGGCACGTGAATACGGGCTAAAGCAGCGATATATTTGACATCTGTTTGGGAAATTGACATAGCAAAAATACTAACATTAAAGCAGGGTTAAAACAAGCCTTAGTTCTACCTAAATACACTCCAGAACCATGCGGTAACGGGCCTGATTGTGACGGACTTTAGCGATGGCGGTATTAACTTCTGCCAGAGGCAACACTTCAGTTTTGGCCACCACTTGGTGGCGGGCGGCAAAGGCCAGCATTTCGCTGATCATCCCCCGGCCTCCGGTATTGCTGCCCACAATAGACCGTTGCTGGGTCAATAAAGCACCGGGAGAAACCGCCATATCAGATGGCGAAGCACCCAAGATAACCAAGCTGCCATTGGGACGCAAGGCATTGATATACATAGGCCAGGGTAAATCCGCACTCACCACCGAAAGGATAATATCCTGACTCATCGCGGCCTTCTGCATGTGGGCATTATCGCTGCTCATCACAAAATGATGGGCGCCAAAACCTTCAGCTTCTTTTTTCTTATCGGCACTGGAAGAAAAAGCAGTGACTTCACAACCCATCGCGTGGGCAAATTGCAGAGCCAAATGACCTAAACCCCCGATACCGACGACACCCACCTTCATTTTAGGATGCGCCAAGCGAGACAGCGGCGAATAAACTGTTACACCCGCACATAATAATGGGGCGGCATTTTCGGATGACAAGGCCTCAGGGATGACAAAAGCAAAACGGCTGTCCACGATCACCCCTTTGGCAAAACCGCCATTGCGGCCCACACAAGTGGCCTTGCTTTGCGCACAAAGATTGTCATGGCCGCCCAAACAGAATTCGCAATTCAAACATGACCCAGCCTGCCAGCCCACACCCACCCGCTGCCCTTGTTTTAAATGACCCACGGCATTACCTACGGCTTCCACCATACCGACGATCTCATGACCGGGTATAAATGGGTAGCTGCTGCATTTCCAGTCATTGTCGATCAAGTGCACATCACTATGGCATATGCCGCAATGGGTGATATTGATCAATACATCATTGGGTGCTAATGCATTAGGTGTATAACTAAATGGTTTTAAATTCTCACGGGCCTGATGGGCGGCATAACCTTGGATGATCATGAAATGACTAAGTCCTTTGTAATAGGCATACGGCCGGGATAACCATCATCGAAACCATGAAACCACTCGACTTTTGGTTCATCGGAGCGCCAGCATAATAAAACCTCTTTACCGTGAATGATGGCTGGAAAATCAACCAAGCCGATCTCAAAATTCCAATCTTTGAAGAAACAGCCCAAGGCTTCTAATTCTTTCATCAGGGATTGAACCCCTGCCTCTAAATGCTTGCATTCTTCCTGTATCTCAGAGGTTTGATGCGGCAAGATCAATAAGGCCTGCAAGCGTTTGCCTTTATTTAAAATATCATCGACGATACGGCGCACATATGGCAGGCGGCGATTAGCTTCTTCAGGAGTAAAGTATTTTAATGACATATTAAGCCAATAATCTTTCTTTGAGATCTTCAGGTATAGGAGTTGGCTTAAAATCAGCTGTTAAGCAAACCAAGGACACCTCGGCCTCGACGATTAAGCGACCGTCTTTTTTATCATGAATAGTTTGATCAAATACTAATTGCGCGGCCGTAGCCTTCTTTAATTTAGCATCACATAACAGTATGTCGCCATAACGGGCCGGGCTCTTATAGGTCACATTGCATTGACGAACGGCATAAGCAAGCCCGCGTTCTTTAAAAAGCTGCACGCTCAAATTCTTCTTATCTAAAAACTCAGTACGCGCCTCTTCTAAATAACACAAATATTGGCCGTAATAAACAATGCCGCCGGCGTCGGTGTCGTGATAATAAATGCGTTTCTCCATATCTCCCTCTATAAAATAATTAAATTACGTTAGGTGTCTGGAATTAGAGATTATTATATCACAAGCGTATTGGTGATATCGACGTAATTGTGTAAAGTTAGTGTTTCTGGGCGGGCTTGCAGCGGGATGTTGAGTTTAGTCAAGATGGCGGCTAGTTTTTCTTTTTCAATCAGGGTCGACAGAGCATTCATGGTTGTTTTGCGGCGCTGGGTAAAGGCTTGGCGGATCAGCTTAAACATCAATTGTTCATCGTGGGGTTGAGACGGGAATGGGCGCATGGTCAAGGCAACAAAACAGGAATCTACTTTAGGGGCCGGTTTAAAACAACTGCTCTTGATCTTGAATAATAAGCGCACATCGGCATGGTATTGCGCAAAACAGGTCAATGAACCGTATTCTTTATTACCGGCCACAGCTGCCAGGCGCTGGCCAAACTCTAATTGCACCGTCAAAAAAACCTGTGCGACCTGATTGCTATGTTCAATTAACTTCTCAAGGATAGGGGTTGAAATATAGTATGGGATATTCCCAATCACCTTGATACCTTGAGGCAAGATACTCATGTCCCATTTAAGAAAATCTGCGTGGATGATCTCAACATGAGTTCCCTCAAATTCCAAACGTAATGCTGCAATTAAATCGCGGTCTGTTTCCACACAAATCAGTTTCTTAACACGGGGCGCTATCAACCGGGTCAACACCCCCTGCCCCGGACCGATCTCAACGACAATGTCCTGATCACTTAAAGCGCACGCATCAACAATCCTCTGCAGGATACGGCTATCGGTCAAAAAATTCTGGCCCAAATGTTTTTTAGGATAATGAGCGGATGTCATGTGAGCGCACAGGCGAGTTTAATGGCAGCGGCCATGGAAGAGGCATCGGCTTTATTCTTGCCGGCAATATCAAAAGCTGTGCCATGCACCGGTGAGGTGCGTACAAAAGGCAGGCCGGCGGTGAAATTAACCAGGTCTTTAAAATACATGCCTTTGATGGGCGCTAAACCCTGGTCATGGTACATGGCGATGATACCGTCAAATCCCCGCTCTTGAATAAAGAATGTATCTGCCGAAAATGGGCCTAAAACTTTGATGCCTTGGGCTTGGGCCGCTTGAATAGCTGGCAGTATGTAGCGACCTTCTTCTTTACCCAGCAGACCATTTTCCCCAGCGTGCGGATTTAAACCGAGGACTGCAATCTTGGGGGATTTAATACGGAATTTATTTTTCAGCGTTTCATCCATTAACACAATGCTATTAAGGACCAATCGCTTGGTAATGGCGGCAGGCACTTCTTTTAAAGGCATATGCCGGGTGGCGATTGTTAAACGCATTTTGTCGGCGATGAACATCATATCGAAATGTTTGACTCCGAAGCTTTTAGCCAAATATTCCGTATGCCCGACAAAATCCTTGGCATAACAATGCACCCTCTCTTTGGACAAAGGGGCTGTAACCAAAGCATCCACTACACCAGCCTTAATTAAATCAATGGCCTTATCCAAAAAGTGTAATGATCCCTGCCCCGGATCTTTCCAGGGAACATTCACCTTGGTGATATGCTGACCGCTGCATTTACTTAAAAGTTTAGCATCACCAATCAAAATAAAACGTCCGGCATGTGATACATCCGGACGCTTTAATGCTTTGATGATGACCTCTGGCCCAATACCGGCCGGATCACCCATGGTGATCGCAATGACCTTATTCTTTGATCTCGACATATGCTTTCTTGCGTAATTTCTCTATCCAGGTATGGAACTTGTCTTTAAACTGCTCATCAAATAACTTATTGTAAATCTGGTCTTTGACTTCCTGCAGGGTTTGCTGCTTGCCGGGAGATATGCCGATGACTTTAAACACATATATCCCGCCTTCTACCTCGATTAAATCAGACACTTCTTCTAATTTCAGTTTAAATACCGCATCTTCAATGGCCGGCACCATCTGACCTTGTTCGATCATACCCACCGACGGAGATTCAGAATATTCCTTGCTGATGGCATCAAAATCGCCGCCGGCGATCAATTTGGCCCTGGCCTCACCAGACCGCGTGCGCGCCTCCTGCTTGCCTTTATCGAAAGAGATGTAAATCGATTGCAAATTCAGCCTGGTCTTGCGTTCAAAATCAGCGGTGTGTGCATTATAATATTTGGTCACGTCCTGCGGATTGACAAAAATCTTCTGACGGACCTCAAGATCCACAATATATTTTGCTTTCATCTGGTCCATCAATTTCTTACGAAGGTCACTGACGGTCAAGCCCTGGGCATTGAGGACTGTCAAAAACTGATCGTCCGTGGGATAGCGGTCCCGTATTTCTTTTAGACGCTTATCAACACCCTCAGGCCGTATTTCTATGCCTTTTTCATCACTGGCGGACAATATCAACCTGTCTTCGATCAATTGATCAATGCCCTTTTGCTCATAGGTCGCCATGATTTCTTTGATCTCATCCGGGCTTTTATTCTCGATCTTTAACTGGCTGTAAATGCTGTCGATGTATTGGCGCAGGTCTTTTAATGTAATGACATCATCGTTAACAATGGCAATAATGCTGTCATTCATCAATGTTCTAGCCGAGGCGGGCAAAGCAAACAGACAAACAAAGAATAAAGCACTAAGCAGCTTTAACAAGTACCGGTTCATGTTTTTTAAGCTCCAATTCTTTCCTGAGGTTTTCAATAGACTCTTTTAACAAGCGGCAATACAGATCAAAACCAATGCTCGATATAAACCCATGCTGCTGGGCGCCTAATAAATTACCGGCACCGCGTAATTGTAAATCTTCAAAAGCAATATGAAAACCGGCGCCTAAATCGCTGTGTTTTTCAATGGCTTTCAGGCGCTGCTTGGCAATCTCCGACTGAGCGTATTTAGGCGGTACCACCATGTAAGCGTAGGCCTGCACATTCAAACGCCCCACCCGGCCGCGCAATTGATGCAAATCCGCCAAACCGAACTTATCGGCACGGTTAACGATCAAAGTATTAGCTTTGGGCACGTCAATACCCGACTCAATGATCGTCGTACACACCAAAATATCAATCTCGTGTTTAAGGAATTTTAACATAATTTCTTCCAATAGGCGAGGGCTCATTTGCCCATGCCCGATGGCAATCCGTGCCCCTGGCGCCAGGCGCCTGACATTATCCGCAATGGTCTCGATATTGGCCACCCGGTTATGCAAGAAAAATACCTGGCCATTACGCTTTAACTCACGCTGCAAGGCTTCCCCTATAATATCTTCATCAAATGGGATGATCTCGGTCTTGACCGCCATGCGATTGGTAGGCGGGGTTGAGATGACCGACATGTCTTTGGCCCCGGAAAGCGCCATATATAGGGTACGCGGTATGGGTGTGGCGGTCAATGTCAGCACATCAGCCAATAAGCGGAAATGTTTGAGCTTCTCTTTGGATTTAACCCCAAAACGCTGCTCTTCATCGATAATCACAAGCCCCAGGTCTTTAAACCCAATGTCTTTAGACAAAAGCCTGTGCGTACCGATAACGATATCAACTTTACCTTCTTTTAAGTCGGCAATAATGCTCTTCTGCTCTGCTTTGGTGCGAAACCGTGAAAGCATACCCACCTTGACCGGAAAACCCTCCAGGCGCCGGCTGAAATTATAATAATGCTGTTCGGCCAGGATTGTCGTCGGGACTAAGATCGCCACCTGCTTATTACTCATCACGGCTTTAAAGGCGGCGCGCATGGCCACCTCGGTTTTGCCATAACCCACATCCCCGCACACCAAACGATCCATGGGCTTTGGCATTTCCATGTCTTTCTTGGTATCAATGCTGGCTTTCATTTGGTCAGGCGTTTCTTTAAAAGGAAACTTAGCTTCAAACTCACCTTGCCATTCATTGTCATTGGCAAAGGCATAGCCGGTCAATTGCGCCCGCAAGGCTTGGGTGCGTAATAATTCAGCGGCGAGCAAACGCAATTTCTTTTCAATGGCCAAACGGGTGGCACGCCATTCCTTGCTGCCTAATTTATGCATCTTGGCCGGACGTTTACTGAATGACACATACTTTTGCACCAAATGAATGTCATGCTTAGGCACAAAAAGCTTATCGCCGTCCTTATACTCGATGACCAAATGTTCTTTTTTCTGCTCATTGACATCGAATTCCTTCACCCCGATAAAGCGGCCGATGCCGTGATTATTGTGCACGACATAGTCCCCGCTCTCGATATC
>CAZBJT010000060.1:0-7957 GCA_964492215.1 uncultured Planctomycetales bacterium
AAGGGTTAGTGAGCCCGATTTGCCGGCCGATGGTACCTGCAACCACATGATTATCACCGGTAATGATCTTTAAAGAAATGCCCAACTGCTTCAATGCGCCTATCGTCTCCATGATATTAGGCTTTAGCGGATCAGCAAAAACCAATAGCCCCAGGAAAACCATGCCGCTTTCATCGGCCTTACCGATCTTGTCCGTGCTTACCTTTTTATAGGCAATCCCTAAAACACGCAGGCCATCCCGGCTAAGCCCATCTAGACGCTGATAGATCTGCGCTTTAACAGGGGCAATATCCGTTATTGTCTCACCCGTTTCCACCGAGGAGCAGATTTCAACAACATTCGTCAATGCGCCTTTGACGATCATCAAACGCTCATCCCCTTTAGATACAAGAATGCTTAACCTCTTACGGGAAAAATCATACGGGATTTCATCTTGCTTTTGATAACCGGCAAGGTCGGGTTGGCGAAAAGATTTGATCGCTTCATCGATAGGATTATTAAAACCTGTTTCGTAATACGCATTCAAATAGGCGTAGAAAAAAACTTTATCATTAGCCTGCCCCGTGACATCCAGCGCAGACTGCAATATGACCGTCCCTTTAGTCAGGGTGCCGGTTTTATCGGAACACAGCACATTCATGCTGCCGAAATTCTCGATCGAGGCCAACCGTTTCACAATGACTTTCTGATCCGCCATGCGTTTGGCCCCATGGGAAAGGTTGATGCTGATGATCGCGGGAAGCAATTGCGGTGTTAAACCAACAGCCAAGGCCAAAGAAAAAAGGAAAGCATCTAAAACCGGACGGGCCAAATAAACATTGATCGCAAAAATAATGATCACCAGCACCAAGGTCACTTCCATCAAGAAATACCCAAAGCGCCTGATGCCGCGTTCAAATTCAGTTTCCTCAGGCCTGACCTTTAATTGCTGCGAAACTTCCCCAAACTTAGTTTTCTTACCCGTGGCAACGACCAATGCTTTGCCGCTGCCGCTGACAACATGTGTTCCCATCCATAACGCATTAGTCCGCCCGGATAAAACAGTGCCCGCAGGCAGGAGTACCGCTGACTTTTCAGCCGGATAAGTTTCTCCCGTAAGTGTTGCTTCATCCACAAAGAGGTCCCTGGATTCTACGATCCGGCAGTCCGCCGGTATAACATCACCGGCATTAACAATAACAATGTCCCCCGGCACCACTTTCTCGATAAAAACCTCTACGGATTGCCCTTGACGCAGCACTTGTGCTTTTATTTTTACAATGGAAAGCAATTTCTCGACGGCACCCGCAGCACTTACTTCCTGCAAAAAACCCAAAACGCCGCTGACTAAGACAATGGCCAAAATGATCAAGGCATTCGTACTGTCATGCACAAAGAAAGACAATCCGATGGCAAATAAAAGGATCAAGGTGATGGGGCTTTTGAATTGTCCCAAAAGGATCGTTATGGCATTATTTTGTTTTTGGGGTTTTAAAAGATTGTCCCCATAACGCAAGATCCTTTTATCGGCTTCCTCGTTTGTTATTCCTTCTATTCTTGTCTGAAACTGTATAAACAGTTCCTCTACGGGAATGCTCCAGAAATTAAATTCGGGTTGGCTCATTTCAAATGGTCCCTTCTTTAACACCTTGCGCGTAATACGATTTCTGCGGTTTTAAAGAGGCATCAAGCTCATAGATCAACGGGACGCCTGTCGGGATGTCCAGTTTTACAATGTCCCCTTCGCTCACCCCATCCAGATATTTAACCAAGGCCCTTAATGTATTGCCGTGAGCAACAATAAGCAGGCGCTTATTATCACGTAATAAAGGCTCAATAGCACTATGCCAGTACGGCAAAAATCTTTCCACCGTGTCTTTTAAAGACTCGGTCAAGGGGAGATCATTGATGCCGACATCTTTATACAATGGGTCTTTGCCCGGGAAACGGCTGTCCTCTCTGGTTAAAGCCGGCGGAGGTATGCTATAACTTCTCCTCCATATGGCCACCTGTTCTTCCCCATATTGCTGGGCGGTCTGGGCTTTATTCAAGCCCTGCAAGGCGCCATAATGCCGTTCATTCAAACGCCATGACTTAAAAACCGGTATGTGCTTTAAATCCATTTCATCCAAGACAATGTCCAGCGTTCCCGTGGCCCTCTTTAACACCGACGTGAAAGCCGCATCAAAAACAAAACCTTTTCTTTTCAAGGCCACCCCGGCCTCCCTCGCCTCGACAATGCCTTTGGCAGACAGGTCGACATCCGTCCAACCGGTGAACCGGTTTTCCTTGTTCCAAATACTTTCGCCATGCCTTAAAAGCACTAAGGTGAGATTTTGGGGCATACTAATTTATTGATTGATGAAAGCCGGGTTGACTGTCGATATCAGGCGGTAAATGTTCTTTTAACTTATGGCAAATAAGCACATTCAAGCTATTGCCGGTCTTCATTCTTTGCTTTGTGCCGACAAATTGCAAATAGGCCATATTCAAATTGATCATGCTGTACAACCATTCTTTTTTTCCCTGACCCTGGACATTTTGCTCGCGAACGATGTCCATGTAAGTTTGGGCCATGGCCTCCTTCACCCACAGAGAGGTTTTAGGGTGGGCCGTCTTTTCCAAATCTTCGATGGTCTGATGCAAAGGCTTGCGGTCTACTTCTTGCACAAGCTGTTTGAAGACTTTGACCCGTTCGATTTCTATGGGCGTCAGCGGACCGGCAAAAGCCATTTGCATGGTTGCCTGCATAACCACCATGATTAACAGAATCACTTTATTTCTCATAACGATGGCATGACGGCAATCACTTTTAATTCGATACAGACAGGAGAAGGAAGCCGGGGAACCTGAACGGTGGTCCTGGCGGGATTGACATGACCTAAATGTTTGCCGTAAATGGCATTAAACTTCTTGAAGTCTTTCTCCAAGTCAGTCAAAAAGATAGTCACATCCACGATATGCTCAACGGACGTCCCTGCCGCATCCAGCACATGCTTCAAATTTTCCAACGTGGCCAGGAATTGCTGCTCCACATCGTGGCCCACGACATTGCCATTGCTGTCATAAAGCACGCCCGGGATCTTGGGTTGGCCCAATGTGCGGGCAATAAGCCCTGAAACAAAAATAAAATCCCCTACCCGCCGGGCATGGGGATGAAAAGATCCGGAGGGATCTTCCATTTTATTGGTATGAATGACTTGATTGATCATGAATGAAACCTCGGCTGGTATTTCAATTAAAGACTAATGTACATTTACTTTACCATGATCGAGGACAAAATCAATCCAGCAATCTCATATTAGGAAGGGTTTCCATGCGGGGCATGTTATTTATTAGGGGTGACTTCTAAATTATTATTGATCTTGTCAACCACCCCAATAGCCATGGCTGTATTCGCAGCCAGGTTCATTTCTTCTTTTGTCGATACTTGCCCCTCCAAAGTAATTTTCCCGCGTTTGACTGTGACGTGAATATCATCAACAACGGAAGACAATGATTCATCATCCTTGATGCCTTGTTGCACTTCTTGAGCCACTTGTTGATCAGTGAAATTATTTTTCATCACATCCTCCTCTTATTATTTCTTTTTATTAAAACGATTGCCTACTTCTTTCCAATTGATGACATTCCAAAAAGCGGCAATGTAATCAGGCCTGCGGTTTTGATAGTTGAGGTAATACGCATGCTCCCAGACATCCATGCCCAAAATGGGAAAACCCCTGACTTCGGCTACATCCATCAGCGGGTTGTCCTGATTAGGCGTTGAAGAAATCATGAGTTTTTTATCCTTGGCAATAAGCCATACCCATCCTGAACCGAAGCGATTGGCACCGGCCGCGGAAAATTGCTTTTTGAATTCCTCGAAAGAACCGAAAGCCGTATCAATACTCTCGAGAAGCTCGCCTTTGGGTGACCCGCCGCCGTCCGGAGACATAATCGTCCAGAACAGGGAATGGTTGTAATGCCCTCCCCCGTTATTACGCACAGCCGCCGGATACCTGGAAATGTTCTGACAGATATCTTCAATGCTCATTTTTTCAGCGTCCGTACCGGCAATGGCATTATTAAGGTTAGTCACATATGTGCCGTGATGCTTACCGTGATGGATCTCCATCGTACGCGCATCAATGTGCGGTTCAAGCGCATCAACGGCAAAAGGCAAGTCGGGTAATTTAAACGGGCCCGTTTGCTTGGATTCAGGCATTTTAGTTTTATCTTCAAATCTATGAGCTATAGGTTTAGTCTTCATTTGATTTCTCCTTTAAGCATTCCACTTAATTTAATTAACATCCTCTTTACGGTCAGTTACACATTAGCAAAACCGATATAAAGAAGAGATTAAGATAGAATTAGAGGGTTATGAGGTAAAAATAAAAAAACATCTGCAACTAATTACGTCGCAGATGTTTAATGTGCTCTTTATTTGCGTGCCGCAAGCTCATGGTCAAAGACCACTATCCCCTCAGTGGTATCTTTAATGAACTTAAACTTCTCGATATTATTTTTGGCCGTATCCTCTTCTTCGACCTGTTCCGTGATGAACCACTGCAACATGACTTCTGTGGCATGATCATGTTCACTTTTTGCTAAATCCATCAAATCATCGATCAACGTACTTACCTTTAATTCTTGCGCATATGCCGCTTCAAAGACGGACAAGGGAGACTCCCACGTAACTTCGGGGGCTTCAATGGCTGTCAACATCACTTTGCCGCCGCGCGTAATGAGATAGGCATTTAATCTCATGGCATGATTAAATTCCTCGTGGGATTGGGCTTTAAACCAGCTGCCGGCCCCTGCCATGTAATTAGATTCAAAATAAGCGGCCATGGACAAATAAGAATAAAAAGCGCTGAATTCTACATTGATTTGCTTGTTAAGTGCTTTTTGTATTTTCGACTTTATCATCATAACTTCTCCTCTTTGGCTTAGGTAGCCATGATGTTTCGACCGGCTGGTCTATCTTTTACAGGTCCTTTTCCACCCGGTGTTTTAGAAGCACGTGCTTTTGCTGCTGTCATTCTTCCACCACGACTTTTTTTTGCCATTTTATTGCTCCTTTAATGAATTATCAATTACGCAACCTTAGCTTCGTTGGAATGAACTTCATCTTTGGTGCCGATATCTTCAGCACCGGTATGTTCTAAGATGACCTTACCTTTATTCTTCCATTCATTGTCATCAGCGTGCACGTAAAGTAAAATGCCGCCCTTTTTAATACGACCCTCGTAGCGATTTGCTTCATACTCAGGTATGCCCATTCCGATTAATGCTCCGGCTATTCCTCCTACCACTCCTCCGGCACCAGCTCCGGCCAGTACAGCCATGATAGGTCCTGCAGCGATAAAAGGGCCGAATCCCGGGATAGCCAACATACCGACACCCATTAACCAACCTAAACTACCCCCGATAACTGCACCGGTTCCAGCTCCTACTGTGGCGCCTTCAGGTGCCTTGGTATCTTTTTCAACAGCGAATTCCTTAGTGCCTCCACCCTGAGGGAATAACACTGAGATATCTGAATTACGAAAACCTGCATCCTTTAATTGGTCCACAGCTTTTTCAACTCCAAAACGATTTACATAAATACCATATACTGCAATATGTTTATATTCCATACGACCCCCTGTTAACTCGTTAACCTGCATTATTTAGAAGCGACGGACATTTGATCTAAGATCGTTTTCATGCCTGTCACATGTGAGGCAATGTCTACAACAACTTTTCTTTCTTCAGCGGAACTGACAGGCCCTCTTAGTTTGACGATGCCGTTCTTACTGATGATTTTCACATTGTGGGCATACATGGAAAGGGATTGGTCAGCGATGATGGCTTGGCGAATATCCTGGGTGATCTCAAGATCGCTTTTAGTTTGAGTTTGAATTTGATCCTGAATCTGAACTTGATTGCCGGTCGTCGTATTAACGGAATGTGCAGCACAGCCCTGATTAGTGACAAGAAACATTATGGTTATGAAAAACGATGCCAATAGTGCAGTATTCTTATGCGTCATACATATCCCCTTTTCTAATGGAGTTACCTAAATTAGTAAATCATGTGTCATCCTCTTTTACTCCGAAATGTATTTTAAAGAGATGTTAAAATGAAACAATTGTACCGGGGTATAATGCTAAATTTGACAATGTCGACGATAAAAAGAAAACCCCTATAACTTATGTAGCTATAGAGGTTTGTCTTATTGAAATGCTAAGGTCTCTGGCAGAACAGAGCCTATTTGTCGATAGTCATTATCTATTTACGTTTCAACACCACGGGCAGATCATTGATCTTCTTAGCGACAATAAAATCTCTCTCGGAAAGTCCGCCCACTTCATGCGTTGTTATCCCGACACGCAAATTACGATATTGCGTTAAATGCATGTCCGGGTGATGTTTTTCCTCTTCTGCGATCTTAGCAATGTGATGGACCAGATCAATGGCGGCCATAAAATCCAATAAAATGAATTCACGGTAAATCATCTTATGATCCGTATTTGCTTGCCAACCTGCGAGATTGCTTAATGATTTCCTAATTTGGTTGGCATCCAATAATTTTGCCTTCTTAACCTCTACCGCTACCGCAGCCGGTTTTGGGGCCTTAGGCACCTTGACTTGAGGCTCTTTTTGGTGCTTTATAATTTTCTTTTTCTTAGGTACAGACGGTGCTTTTTCTTTATGCGAGGTCTTTCTAATAGTTTTTTTCATACAACAACCTTTCTTATGACTTCTTACCGATTAAAAAATAAAACGCCATGCCGATGAGAATAGATTCTTGACCTTATTCTAGGGAGGGCTAAAAATGAATCAATTGTACCGAGGTCTAGTGAGTGGATTCGATCACTCAGGAAGGATTTCAAAATGTAGTCGAGTACTTTGCCAGTTGATCTAAGGATGCTCTCCAGTTGTTATTTTCTCGGGCAGAGGAAAAGAAAAAACGCCTGTACGCATGATCATGTACTTAGCCACCATCACATTAATCATCCCGCTTGCCTGGGCCTTCTTTTCAACTAACTAGCACATTACTTTCTTCATCTTTTAAACCAAGGAATTGCTTCAAATCTGTCATTGGCTGCATATTAATTATAACAGGGACAAAACCAGGAGTGTTTTGCATTTGCGCCAATTGGGCAGGATCAATATGAAATGTGATACTCTGGCTATCGTTTTTAATTTCCAAAAAATTATCCTTAGTAGTGAAATTAATACCCCCCGTATTGGCACTACTTACCATTGCTAAATCCAAAACCAGAAAATCATATGTTTGACCAGTGCCTTGCCAATCAGACTCTTGCCATTTGACTTGATAACCTAATTTCTGATACTTCTCGCTTAAAGTCGCGCCTGACCGAATTCCATTGGCATGCTCAGTATGTGTCGCTAAATATTTATAGCCTCTTTTTTTAGCTTCTTGAATAAATGCCTTAAACTTATCGCCCATTTTGGCCTTACCCCAATATTCAGGCACAAGCGCCGTATCGCTTTGATAAAGAACTTCTTCCGTCCGGTACGGTGCATATCTAGGGGTATTAGGCATCAACCATGCATCTTGCGCTGGTACTGAATGACGATAGCCAACAATTGCATGCGTATCCTCATCACGTAAAATAGAAATGACTGCCTTAGGATTCTTTAAATGTGCTTCCATATAAGCTCTACCTGCACGCTTCTCTTCAGGAAAGACCCTATCTTCAATTTGAATAAGGCGATCAATTAATGCCGCGGTAACATCTTGGGATTTGATAAACTCGAGGCTGACATTGGCTATTTGAGCTTTACTGGGGTTATCGACAACAAAAAAACCTTCACGCACACCATCTCTTTCGGTTGCTTTCCTTTCAGTTTCCCTATTTCTTGGAAAAGGAGCATCTTCATATATATCTTTCCCATCTTCCAGGCTTTGAAATTTAACGATTGTCAAATCTTGAGGGACATAATTATCCGGTGGCGACATGGAATTGACCGGTGCCGGATGTTC
>CAZBJT010000061.1:0-7916 GCA_964492215.1 uncultured Planctomycetales bacterium
CGCCAGCGACGGGCGGCACTGATGGAAAAAATCAAAAGACCGGAGACAAAGAATGTCACCGCATCCCATAAAAAGCCGCCTTTGGCACCGCTATACTCAACGATCAATCCGCCTAAGCAAGCACCTAAGACCAAAGCAATCATGCCGGTGACACTGACCAGGGAGTTAGCAATATGCAAATCAGCCGGCTTGACCATTTCCGGTATAAAAGACATTTTTGCCGGTACATGAAAACGGCTAAAAGAAAAAATCAAAAATACGGCTGCATATAAAGGCCACAGGTCAGGTAAACGCATCAAATAAAAAGCAATGCTTAAGACCAAAAGGCCGCGGATAAAATCACACACAAATAAAATGGATCGCCTGTCCCAGCGGTCGACAAAAACACCGGCCACGGGGCCAATGATAAAAACCGGGATGATGGTAAAACTCAATAGCTTGGCTAATTCAAACGCAGAACCTGGGGCACGCGCGGCAATAAGCCCTACCAAGGCCATTTGATGCACCCTGTCCCCAAATTGAGAGATCAGCTGAGCCAGCCAAAATCTAAAGAAGGAACGGTTGTCTTTGTTTAGAATGAATTCTTTCATCGGGTCATGACCTGGTTTAAATGCTGCCGGGCAAAATTTTCCTGAAAAACAGTCAGCGTCGGTATTTTTAACATTTGCTCATAAGCGGCCTGGGCTTTAGGCCAGTCTTGTTTAGCTTCCTGCAAAGAACCTAAATTCAATAAAGCCCCGGCATGATTAGGATTAATCTCAATGGCCTTGTCAAATGCATCAATGGCCTCTGGCATGCGGCCTATTTTAGCGTAATAAACGCCGATAATAAACCAACCTTGATCATCAAGGGTCTTGCCTGCGGCCAAGTCAGCTTCAATATGCACCATGGTCATTTGCTCTTTCTTGACCAGCATTTCATTATACTCCCCCGGCTGGTCTAAGGAAACATATTGCCCCATGCATTCGATCCAGCGGTCCTGCTGGCACAACGATGTGCCTAAACTGATGAGGTACTTAGCATTAAACGGCTCTTCATTCACGGCGGCCTGAAAATATTTCTGCGCTTCTTTGAAATCCTCACGAAAAACATATTGCAAGCCCATGGAAGCCTGCAGCCTGGCATTATGCGGTTCGATCATTAATGACCGCTTGAGCATGGCGAATTCACTGGAGGCATAAAAACTTTGCGCCACACTCATCAGCACAAAAAACAATAACCATAAGCCAATGCCTATTTTAAATACCGACGGCGATACCCATTTTTGTTGGCTATTACGCCGATACAGCCACTGCACGCCTTGCACCACCCCGATAAAAACCGGGACAGCCGCCACATATAAAAAATGCTCGGCCGTGGAAATACGCCCCTGCTGCACCCCGATGCTGGTCACCAGTTGCGAAACCGGCAAAAGCTCCAAACCAAACCAGGCGATCAGGAAAAACACCCAAGGCTTAATCTGCCCACGCCAATGATAAAGCAACACCCCCGCCATTAACCAAAATAACACCGTCATTTGCAAAGGCAGCGCTGCAAAATCCGCCAGAAACGGCTGGCTGCGGTCAAAATGCAAATCCAAAGGCCACACAAATAAACGCAAATCCGTAATCACCGACCTTAAGAAAGTCAGAAAACCCAACAATGTCGTCTGTACATCATGGGCCTGGGCCATTTTGGTGATGCCCAGCTGATGGCGCAATAGGATGTATGCGCCCATCACCACGGCGTAAGGCATCACCGTCATCACTTTAGAACGCAGCAGTTTATTCGTCGTTGCTAATACATACATAAAAATAACACCAGGCAAAACCCCAGCGGATTCCTTGCACAATAATGCCAGCGCAAAAGATAATAAAGATAATGGTAAAGCGTACCAATCCTTGCGTAAAGACAATAGAAAGAAAATAAAAGCATTAAGGCTGAAGAAGGCGCTTAATAAAATGGCCCGCCCCGGGATATTGCATACCGCCTCCCACTGGATAGGATGAATGGCAAACAAAAGCCCCACCCAAAAACCCGCCTGCATTTGCCCCGTCAACAATGTCACCAAACATAACACCAGCAATGCATTGGCGATGTGCAGCAATAAATTATCCAAATTATAAAAAAATGCATTCAGGCGGAACAGCTGATACTCGGCTAAAAAACTCAAATTGACCAAAGGCCGGTAATAATGCTGGTCGCGGAAATACCCTTGCTTGAATATCTCCGGGATATTCTCGGTTGATTTGATCGCAGGGTTCTCGACGATGGAGAAACGGTCGTCCATGATCCTAAATGGTGAGTTTAGCATGGAAACATAGGCAGCAAACGTGATGAGGACAATGGCCAGGATGCGTGGGAACATAGGAAGTAAAAAAAGCTGGCGAGAGGATTTGAACCCCCGGCCTGCTCATTACGAATGAGCTGCTCTACCAACTGAGCTACGCCAGCATGAAATTAGGAAATATTATACCGCAGAAGGATGCTCAAAGAGAATCCTTTTATACTTGATTTTAAGTTTATCGTCAAGATTTAATATAGGCGCTTAAAGCACGGAAGGTCGCACCGGCGGTATGAAATGTCCGTCTATCAACGATCAATGAAATGCATGACGTCTCTGGCGCTGCCTGCGGACAACAGGCTTACGCTTAGGGGCTGCTGCATCAAAAGCAATACCCTGAACGTATACGCCCAAACAGATCAACAAGGCCGCTGCCATGGCTTTGACCATACCGTCGCCGGGAATAAAATTGACGATCAGGGACGCCCCCAAAATGCAGGACACAATGACCAAGGCAATATCAAATACCCAAAACATCAAAGCCCCGCCGACAATGGCCCCGAAAACAAAAACCGCCCAGTTAAGCGGTGACGCAGGGTCATACGTAATAAAGAATGACAACCAATGCACTGCTATGGTTCCACCAGCCACGGCACCGGCTAAGATGACCACTAATTCTTGGAAGAACACAGCCAAAATAATGCTGATGAATGCACAGCAAAGGGCTGCTATCAGAACAAACGCCTCCGGTTGCCCGGCAAAAGCATACTGGGCAAAATCAAATCCAGCCACAAAACCGACAATACCGACAAAAACCCAAAACAATTGCCTGCCGGCTAAAAGCAAAAGAGCGCCTAAACCGATATAAAATAATGGTGTGTGTTCTGTCATAGACCCCTCCTGTGATTATCGCCTGATTTCTTTATAAAAAACGTGGTCTTTGTATTCAGATGTTTTTATACAATGTTTGACCCACGCAGGTTTGCCGAATTTCCGTATATTCTCAAAATGGTCTGCTCCTTTGGTGTAATTCGTGTGCGCTGATTCTTCCCATGCCCGTAACGCTATGGCCTGCAAGGCTTTTGATTTCTGCTTCAGGCGGTTTGATTGATAGCCATAAAACCCTTTGGTACTGCCCCGGTGACGCAATACTTCGCCGACACAAACCATGCCCTTGAATCCTTGGTCGGCGGCTTCACTGAGGATGATGCGCACCGCCACTTCACGCGGTATGGCCTCAGCGTAGGCCTTAGGAACAAATATAGAAATAACAAAGAACCCTAATATCAGTTTTGACAAAAATGACATACCACTCCTTTACCTGAGAAGTAGTTTACTAAATCAAATGTTAACGAAGGATTAAGATAGGATTATAAAGAAACCTTGTCCTGCTCATTGAGTCCGAGGAAGATATTGATATCTGTCATGGGATGGATGGTGTCGATGGTCGACACAAAACCGCGGGCGTTTTGCAATTGGGCGAGCATGGCGGGGTCGATGTGGAATTTGATGGCAGCTCCATTATTCTTGACTTGTAAGGCTTTGTCGGAGGTCAAGTCGATACCACCATTAGTTGGCATGGCGGCATCCCCAAGCCCAAGGGTCAATTGGCCGCTTGATAAGACCTTGATGGGGTCGAGATTCTTCAGCTTTCTCCCAAGATTTCTAAATTCGAGACGGCTATTGAAAGAAGCTGCTCCATTGAGCGTCTTAGCAACTGCCGGCGGAGTAGGCGGTGTTTGAGTAGAAGGAGCAAGAATAGAAGTCACTACAGGTTTAGGTTTAAAAGAATAATTAATGGCATAGTCTTTTCCAAAGGCTCCCCGCAAGTGATTAAATATCTTTACTCTTTCCCTCGGCCTTTCATTCCGGAATTTCTCATATCTCTTCTTTTGCTTGGGAAAACCGTAAACCCGAGCCGCGATCGCATCAACCACTTTCTCAATGTTCTCATCACTAATATCCCAATTCCGTCTATCATCCAGGAATGACCATACCCCGTATAGCACCGCATACACATTGTGGCCTTCCTGGCTGCGTCGCCCCACTCGATATGGATTATTAGGATTCTTTTTATTAAATATGTATCGCTTTAACAGCACCCACCTTTCCCGGTTCGTTTGCCGAATTGTCATGGCCTTACTTGATTGGGCAACTAAAATAGTGGCGGAGAATTGCTCATTGGTGGACATTTCTCGTATCGGCTTATATTGCCTCACGTCGTATGCTCCTAATGGTCTCAAAATATCTATGACATGTTGCAAGGCTACCTGTTGATAATTGTATTTAGGATCCGCACTGATATTAAAGCCCCCATATAAAACAAAAGCGGGGACCATTTTCTTAACAATATCGTGAGCCAACTGCATTGCATTCCCATAAAAGGGCCATGGCCCTATGTTGATCCCTACCGCAATACGCTGAGCGTCAGGCTGCACCTGTTTGATCTCTTGCTCAATTAAGTCTCCTTGAGCTAAGTCTTGCTTAACAATAAAATATTTCTCATTCTTCTTATACCCATGGGCATTCAATAAATGTTCGGCTAATTCAATATTAAATTCATCGGATTCAACCAATACCACATTTGAAGCCCCAAGGGCGAGAGCAACTAACGATAAAATCCCTGAACCCGCCCCCAAATCAACAAATGTCTTGCTGCGAATCTGACCCGCATACCTAAGCATCCCGGCGATGCTGCTGGTGGTATATTGGTTCAGCGGCATGTACGCACTTTCCTGAACAAGTGGCGGAATAAAAACGACCTTGTTTTTATGGTCCTCATACAATGGTCCTAACATTGTTTTTAATTTTGTCATCTGAGCATCCATCATATCTAGAAGCTTGTCATCGGGAATAGTCGGTTTATGCTCTAACCTGGCTCTTAGACCCTTCTCCACATCAATTAATACAGGAAACAATAAAGGCCCGATGCGGACTATTTTCTGATCAAGGCCCATATCCCAAACATAAGACGCTCCTTCAATATCAATCAAGGCCTTATCATCAAGCCACACATCTCCTAATTGCTTAACGAATTCATCCCCTAACTTACCATCTGCTTTACTTGACGGGTGCATCGCGGAATCTTTGGAACCGTACACATCAATGATGGCTTCTATTTTTCCTCTTTTCATGAGGAAATATTGCTCTCCTTCTTGGACGATACCGGTCTTGCGTTGAAGAACAGCTGTGGCTACATCCATATGAAGAGGGAAATAATAATTGCTGCCATAGTAAGCCCTTTTCATCTCCCTTGTTTGCGGGGATACAGATACAAAAGCGCCGGTGGCATTGAAAATATTTTCATTGGGAACAGGATCCCAGTCGTAAAAGGAAGAATTGAGGAGAAAGGTTTTCTCTGTCAGCCCTCTATTTTTAGGACGGGACACTTCCAATAAAGACCGATATAATGTTTTATCTGTTATTATTCCTTTAAAGACCAAAGGATTATTTTGGTCTTTGGCCAATCTTGCTACCAAATTAAATAAAGCCGTTCCGGCGCCTGTCAGTAATTTCTCTATATTTGCAGTTGGTACAGCACCCGCTTTAACTAAAAACTCCAACGAAGAACCGATATCCATAATTCTTTCACCTGTTTCTTCATAAACTAACTCACTTGAACCTACCCCCACATTCCTTAACTCAAGTTTACTGCCATCATAATTCAGAAACCTCGCCAAATAACATTCATCATTCATATCAGACCACTTAAATTGATGTGTTGTACGCCCGCCAACATCCACTGACAAAACCCATCTGTTATAAGTGTTAAAAAACCGGCGCGTGCCTAAAGGGGAAATTTCAACCAGCTTAAGGCCGCTTATTGTCCTGAAAATCGTATTACCCTCAGCATCCAATCCCTGAGTAATACCCTCCTTATTAAAACGTGAAGCTAAATACTTCCCTTCTGCACGGTCAATGGTGAATTTATCAAGAATAAGCTGGGACATTTCCTCTAAGGTGGTCGGGTTCACAAGGATCCGCTCAGGATGGGCATTCATGGCCAAACTTCCCATGATCTCTCTATAACGGGCAGGGGCTTTTGCCGTTACATATTTTCCTGCGAATATCTTAAATCTTATATATCTGCCTATATGGTTCGGATCAGAAATCCTGATGTGTATGCGTGACTGAATAGCTTGAGATTCCGTTGCATCGACAGCTCCCCAGAGTTCACTAAAGGTGCCACACTCAAGCAAATAATCAAAGATCATTTGGGTCAAGAGCGGATCTTTTCGGTTTAAATATTTCTTTAATACTTCGATACTTATGCGTATCTCTTTTGCCCGTTGCGGAAAGACACGCACCATTTTCAATTCGACAACTTTGAATCTGTCCTGTGTCCCATAACGGATTGTAGGCATTGGGACATTGAATTGGTGAATGCCAAAAACATCCGCAAAAGAAGTAAAATTGGTATATAGTTCTTCCAGAACATGCTGCTCAGGGGTTGGCACGTAACCATGCTTTGCTCCATAATCATTATGTCTTTTTTCATGTCGATAAATGATCCTCACTTCAGGGGCATTCTGACGAAGCCCGCCATAATCACTACGGCGCATGAAAATAAACCCAGCCAAATTAAACGCCCTCACGGCTCCCTTTATCGCTTTTTCAAATTTCGCAACATCTGCATCATTCATAATATAAATGCCATAAACCGGATCATATTCTTTCAACATATATGGCATAGTTAAGCCTTGGGCTTCTAATTGAGTAATCAGGCCATTATATTCAGTTAAACTCAATCGTTGCTGCATCAGCGCTATGACTTCAGGGATGCTCATCGCTGGGCTACTTACACCTTTTGTCGATGTCGCAGCGTGTAAAGAAACACCTAATAACAGCATATTGGGGTTTAATCCTTTAGTGTTAGGAAGCATGGCCCTGTCGCTGGTGACAATCATGGCGGGGCTTAAACCTTTTCCAAACTGCTCTTCGCTAAAATTCACTCCTCCTGAGAAATATTTGCGCGGGATCATTTCATTGGATACAGGGTCGGTTTCTTCTTTGATGTAGTTGTACACGCCTTTTTTGAAGGCTTGGACGTAGCGTTGATAGATGGTATCTGGATCCCCGACAGAATCTTTTGGGGATGACAAGCCCTGTATCTTATTTTTATCGGCGTACACTTGGGCTAGGATGCTGTCTTTGATTTTCTTTTTGTACCAGGCGGCTAGGATGAAGGATTGATAGACTTGGCGCAGTTGGGCGAAATTCTGGCCTTGATTGACTTCTTTGGTGAGCTCGGGGATAACGATTTCACGGACGATTTGGGAGCCTATTGCGCTCGAGTCCTGGATTCCCGCCTTCGCGGGAATGACAGAAGAAGACACAGGGATGACAGCATGAGACAATGCTAAATAGTCTTGCTCTAACATGACCTTTAATTTCGATTCCACCACATAGGCAGTGCCGGCTTGGGCGTTTTCGTAGACCACGGCTTTTTCTGGAATGATCCATACTTTGTTGAAGGTATTAACAGGAATGTTGGTTGTGCCGAATTTTTTGGCGGCTTCTGCGTAGATGCGTTTCCAGAATTTTTGGCCGACTTGCTCTTCCGGGTAAATCAAACTGGCGGTGATTTGCTTGAGCATGTAATCTTCGGCCAAGAGGTCGCGGCCCATTTCGGTTTGGCCGAAGGATTCGGGGA
>CAZBJT010000062.1:0-7804 GCA_964492215.1 uncultured Planctomycetales bacterium
CTCCGGTCATTACTCCGCCGGTGATCAATCCTCCTGCACTCGCACCGCTTAATGCAGGTTTGGTGGCCTTACAGACAAACAATTCCATACAGTCCAATTTAAAGGCTTATTATGAGAACTTAAACCCTCATTTGGTCAGGACGGTGGAAGTGGTGGCGCCATCAACCGTGTATGCTTACCATCCATTGGTTGAGAATGACGCCTCAGCTTTCGACAATATCAAATTGGAACCGGATGCCTATGACTATATCGAAGGGCATATCAATTTAAATACCCCGATAGCGCCATATTTGCAGGAAGAGGACCAGAAAAAGAAAAGGTAGGCAGATAAGAAAAACGCTGTTCTTTTGATAATTGTAGTATAATCCGAGAAGATAAGGCCAATTAAGGAGCGCGCAATGGACCAGGCAAAATCTTTTCCTCGATACAAACGCAGGGCGCCTTATATTAATAAGGATTTTCAGCTGAATTTTATTGTCAAATTTTGTGTGTTGACAGGATGCGGTACTGTCCTGGCCATGGGTTTGATGTATTGGCTGGCCAAAAACTCCACCACCGTGGCCATTAAGCAAAGTCATGTGGCCGTACATACCACCGCTGATTATTTATTGCCCTTAATGCTGCAGACTGTTTTGCTTGAATGCATCATAGGTTGCATCGCTACTGTTTTTTTGGTCATGATCATCAATCGCAAAATCGCCGGTCCTCTGCACGAGCTTAAAATCATGTTTCCTTTGCTGGCAGAGGGGAATTTGTCGACACCCATGCATTTACGCCCTGATGATCAATTAAAAGATGTGGCCCAAGCCTATAATCACATGATCAACAAGCTTAACAGCAAAATCAAGGCCCTTAAAAATATTTCTTCCCTGGATGCGGCTAAAAGAGAGCTGGATAAATTCAAAACGTCATGAAGCTGTGTTTTATTGTTTTAGTGTTGATGCTTTCTTTAAAAGCTACCTGTGCGTCGGCGGAAATTGAAGATGGGTTCGGGAAGGTCCCCAAGATCAAAGGGGAGCATTTTGCTATTTATTATAAACCGGGTGTCGACCCCAAGGCCTTGCTCGATCAATTGCACGTGAATAAGGCGGATGAGGTGCTTTTAGGTCAGTCCATTGATAATTCTTCTGCTGACCGGCAACTTTTAGCCATCATGGAAGCATTGTTTAGCCGTGCCGGTAATATATTGAACCTGCATGTTTATAGTTATAAAGGCAGTATCAAAATTTTTCCTTCCATGAAAAAATTGACCGCCTTTTATAATCACCTTTATTCCGGCCATGTGCCTTGCACAGGGCGTGCTTTCTATTTAGTTGATAATAAATCCATTTATATTTCTGCGGAAGACTTCCGTCGTGGGATCCTGGGGCATGAGATCAGCCATGCCATCATGAGCAGTTATTTTGTGGTCCAGCCTTCCGCCGAAGTGCAGGAAGTCTTGGCCGGCTATGTTGAATACCAATTGGCGGAAATTGAAGATGGCTTTGAAAAGGCCGCCAAGATCCAGGGCGAGCATTTCTCCATTTATTATAAACCAGGCGTTGATCCTAAGAAATTGCTTGGGCAAATACGTGTCAGTAAGGCTGATGAGGTGCTTTCCGGAAAGACCGTGGATGTGTCTTCTGTTAATCGGGAACTTTCGTCCATGATGGAAGTGTTGTTTGGCCGTGCCGGCGATGCCTTGGGGTTGCATGTTTATGATTATAAAGGCAATATAAACGTGGTTGCTTCCATGGCGGAGTTGACGGCCTATTACAACCAGCTTTATCACAACCACCTGCCTTTACCGGGGTATGCCTTTTATTTTTCTGACAATAAATCTATTTATATCTCTGCTGAAAATTTTCGCCGTGAAATATTGGCCCCGGAAATGGGCCATGCCATCACGAGTAGTTATTTTAAGATCCGGTCTACCGTCGAAGCGCAGAAAATCCTGGCCGGCTACGTAGACTATCAATTAAGAAAATCAAAATAATCCGGTAAGCTAAAAAAGCACGACTTTAGGTATAATTCAAGAAAGGACAGTATATGAACCGCTTTTTATTATGTTTAGGGATGGTGTTGTTCTTCAGCAGTTGTGATGCCCCTGCTGAAAAGAAAGTGGTCGCCAAGATAGATAACTATGTCATTACCCAGGAAGAATTTAATGAGGCGTATATGAATTCTTCCCACGCGTCGGCCACGCGGGTTCAATCCCAGCAGGATTTTCTAAACAATATGATCAATCAAAAACTGATTTTGCTTGATGCCCAAAAGCATGGTTTAGATAAGAACAAAGAATTTTTAAAGATGATCGAGAGTTTCTGGCAGCAATCCTTGTTGACCCTGGCCTTAAAGGAAAAAAGTAAAGAAGGGGTGGACTTAGACCAATGGGTCGATACTTTAAGGAAAAACAGCAAAATAGAGGTCAATGAGGAGTATGTGAAATGAAGCCATCCCCCAAACACCCTCAATATAAACGCAGGATTTATTACATCAATAAAGATTTTCAGCGGGATTTCATTGTCAAATTTTGCATCTTAACGGGATTGGGTTCCATCCTGACCATGGGTTTAGTCTACTGGCTGGCACAGAATTCCACTACGGTTGCGATTCAAGAAGGCCGCGTGGCCGTGCACACAACCGCCGAATATCTCCTGCCGTTGATGCTCCAAACCGTTTTGCTGGAATGCATTGTGGGAGGTCTGGCCACTGTTATGTTGACCCTGATCATCAGCCACAGGATCGCCGGGCCCTTATATCGGTTAAAGATCATGTTCAAAGGCCTGGCTGAAGGGGATTTATCCACCCAAATGCATTTACGCAGTGATGATCAATTAAAAGACCTGGCCCACGCTTATAATGAAACGGTCGGTAAATTTAACAACAAAATCAAAGTCCTTAAAAATGCTTCTTCCATGGATGAGTTTAAAAGGGAAATAGATAAATTCAAAACATGATGAAATTACCTTTTATTTGTTTAATGGTGGTGCTTGTTTTGAAAGCTGCCTGTGCGTGGGCGGAGCCGGAGGATGGATTCGGCAGCGCTTCCCGGATCGAGGGGGAGCATTTCACTATTTATTACAAACCCGGTGTCGATCCTAATGCTTTGCTTGAGCAATTGCATGTGAGCCACGCGGATGAAATACTCTCCGGTAAGACCGTGGATACATCTTCCGTTGATAGTGAACTCTCCTCCATGATGGAAGTATTGTTCTCCCGGGCCAGCGATGTATTAGATTTGCATGTGTACAACTATAAGGGGAGTATTAAAGTGTTTTCTTCCATTGAAGAATTGACTGCCTTTTATAATCGCCTTTATCACACGCATTTGCCTTGCACGGGGTATGCCTTTTATTTAGTCGATTATAAATCCATTTATATTTCTGCTGATAATTTCCGCCGTGAAGTCCTGGGGCATGAGATCGGTCATGCCATCATGAGCGGTTATTTCGTAGTCCAACCTTCCGTAAAAGTCCAGGAAGTCTTGGCCGGGTATGTCGAATACCAATTGAAAAAATCAAAATAAAAACAGATGTCCCGCCTCCAGCAGTAATCCCCACCGTATATACCTTGGTACAATTGATTTTTTTACCTCCCAGCCTATAGTGTCTTAAGTAGAAAATTGCATCTATGTATTTACTTAAGGAGTTCATTTTTATGAAACAAATACTATTTTTTGTGCTTTTGATTATCGCTGTCGGGGCTTTTGCTTCACCAGGTTTTGCGGCCAGGCAATCAGTGGCTGGTGCAGGTACCACCGCCTTAGATGCAAACGGTATAGTCAGCGGTGTCGACATGTCAGCTTCAGGTGGTACCGGGACTTTGACGGTGGGGGTGCTTGGCGGTCCGCAAACAGACATTTTTACAAACAATAATCCGGTGGGTACCGTTTCCGGGCTTGCTATTTCCACCGATGCCTCCAGTACAGCCAATGTCACATTTAATAGCAGTTCGACCGTTTATGGCAACATAGGTATAACCAACCCAGGCGGACCATTTTTTCTTCATATTGATGCGGGTGCTAATAGCAGCACGGTGAATTTCCTGGGATCGGTTTACGGGACAACCATAGGCGTGACCGGCACCGGGACACTTAATTTTAAGAGCGGCAGTACGAATATCTCAGCCACTAATTTTGCTGGTGACGGCACGATCAGCCTTGATCCTAATACCACACTTATCGGTGCTTTGACCACCAATACAAATAATACAGGGACATTAGCACTTGGTGGCGGGAGTGTTTTTGATGGCGCCGTGGGCAGCGCGCCGTTTGCCGTAAAAGCCATTAATGTGGTGGGGGGTAGCAATATTGCCGGAGTAACGTCCAGGATTACTGGCGCGGTGGATGCTTATTCATTTTCTCTGGGGACAAATACATTGAATATTGATGGGGCGCTTACGATCGCCAATACCGGCGCCGGCGGGGTAGTTAATACAACATTAGCCAGCCCGACACTTTACGGTAACATCCGTCCAGTCGGGGCTACAAATTTGGGGCCGACACTAACCATTAATGTGCTGGTGCCGTCAACGGCTTATATACCGCTTGGAACTGAATTTAATGTTATTCAAACCCGGACCGGCACGCCTCAAAGCGGTACGGATGGAAGCCTGGTTGCGGTCACCGTGCAGAATCCTACTAATCCACTTTACACATTTGCGGCCGTGCCTTTAGCCGGTACTATCGCGGGTTTGGTAACTATAAAGGCGACCAGCATCCCGTTACAGTCAGCATTGCAGCAACCCATAGCTGCCGGGCCCGTGTCCGTGTTATTGGTTATTCCAAATACCCCCGATCTGACTACTGTCTTGGCTGCGATCAATGCTTTTTCTGATACCGCCGATGTTATTAATGCATCCGCCCAACTCTCACCCTTGACCCCGGCTTTGTCCGCACCTTTGGTGACATTTCAGGGGACTAGGGAGTTTCAGAATCTTTGGTTGTCCCGCCTGGACATGTGCAGCCAGTTCAGCCAATTCAATGAAGAAAATTCAAATTGCCAGGATAAGGGACCGGACAAAGGTTGGTGGGCCAAAGGTTTTGGATACTTTGGCAGTCAGGATGCCAGGGGGGTGTTTACCGGGTATGATTCCACCACCGCCGGCGGTATGATCGCCTATGACGTGCCTATTGGTTTGAACACCCGTGCGGGTTTAGGGTTAGGCTATGGACGCACTGTCATCGAGGGAAGGGTGTATGATACCAACACCAGTTTTGATACCTATCAAACAACGGCCTATATCGGTCATGAAGAGGGACCTTGGTTCGTTCACGGTAATGCCTCATTTGGCTGGAACCAGTATGCCGGCATGCGGCACATTGTGTTCACCGGTGTGGACCGCACAGCAAACGCCGATTATGATGGGCAGGATTACACGGCTTTTGCGGACACCGGGTATCACCTCCTTGCTCAAAAATTTACCATCACACCTTTGGCCTCGCTGCAATACAGCCGGGTGAATGTAAGCGGTTATACTGAAAAAGACGCCGGTGATATCAATTTAAAGGTAAACTCACAGGGTTATAATTTTGTCGAGTCAGGTCTGGGGATGAAGGTAGAACGTGACTTTTCCTATCGCGGTATTTCCTATGTTCCTGAGGTGCATGGAAAGTGGCTGCATGAGCTTTACAACCCAACCCTGGCACAGACAGCGGAGTTTACGGTCGCAGGCTCACCATCATTTACAACGCCGGGTTTAAGGACAGATAGCAACACATACAATGTAGGTGCCGGCCTTACGCTGCTTTCATGTGCGTGCACATCCAAGACATGGTCCATTGAAGCTGTGTATGACTATGATTGGAAGAATGACGGGTATGATGCTCATCGGATGATGATGAGATTTACCGATAATTTTTAATTTAAGATGCGTGTTTCTGCTCATTGACTCAAAATATAAGCCATGCGTCAGCGTGATTATGATCAATGACCCATCCTTTTCTGTATGTTTATCCCGCCTGCTTCATCCATTATACCGACGATATAAATAAAATTAATTAGATAGTCATGATTTGTTTTCAGAGAATTCTTGACAAATACTTGTTATTTGTTAATTTAATCATATCAAATAAGTCATAAAAAAACGTATTTAAAGGGTTAAATGAAACATCACAAGAACAGGGCAGGAAGTAAACGGCGTTTCTTACAGGCAGTTTTTTACAAGCTGTATGGCAGGAGATATGGTCAGCAGTATAGCCATCGGAGAAATTTTGCCATCAATGCTTTAAGTGCGGCAGCTTTGCTCGGCAGCGTGACATTAGGCTGGGCTAAGGATGATAATTCAAATACCGCTGTTTTGCCGGAAGTGGTGGTCACCGGCCGTCAGGATACTAATAAAGGTACATACACAACGCAAGATCTCTCCTTAGGTAAATATACGCAACCCTTACTCGATACACCGCAATCGGTTTCCGTCGTATCACGCCAGCTCATGGACGATCAACATGTCACCACCATGCGCGACGCCGTACGCAATGTTGCTGGTATCAGTATTGCCGCCGGTGAAAGCGGGGCCCAAGGGGACAATTTGACCTTGCGTGGTTTTACCGCCCGTAATGATATTTTTTTAGACGGCATGCGTGATTTTGGCAGCTATTACCGAGATTCTTTCGATTATGAAAAAGTGGAAGTGCTCAAAGGGCCTTCATCCATTGCTTTTGGCCGCGGTTCTACGGGCGGTGTGATTAATCAAGTCAGCAAACAGCCGGAAGATTACCGCGAAATGTCCGGTGAAGTTGCTTTAGGCAGTGATCTTAAGGAACGTACCGCCGTCGATATCAACGCCCCGATTCCGCAATTCGGGAAGGGCACGGCCTTTCGTTTGAACCTTGTCCAAGAAGATTCACACGTCACCGACCGTGATGTGGTGAAGAACGATCATTTTGGCGCCGCCACGGCCTTGGCCTTTGGTTTAGGTACGCCAACCCGCCTGACATTGAACTATTTGCATGAACAGCAGGATGATATTCCGGATTATGGTATTCCCTGGTTATACAATGCCCCGGCTAATGTAGACCGTCACAATTTCTACGGTTTTAAGAGTGATTTTTTAAAAACCAATGCCGATATAGGTACAGTCAAAGTCGAGCATGATATCAGTGATGATGTAAGCTTGCGTGATCAAGTACGTTTCGGAAATTACACCCGTGAAATGCGTGCGACCGAGCCTAAATTCACCACTAATCCTTCACCGACGGTGCCTTTAACATCTTTATTGATACCGCGTAATGAACTTAATGTGAATAGCCGGGAAACTTTTCTGCAAAATCAATTTGATGTGACAAGCAAATTCAATACTGCTTTTGTCGAGCACACCGTAGTGACGGGTATTGAGGCCGGCCGTGAAACTTCTAATCCAACCCGTTACACCATCACCGGTGTGACACCGGCAAGCTTGGTGCATCCTAATTATGACCAGGATTTCACCGGTACATCCACCGCACCGACCGATACCTATGTGACCTCTGACAGCATCGGTGTTTACGGTATTGATACCTTGAAGCTCAATGAGCATTGGGAAGTCACGGGTGGTGCCCGTTGGGACCAGTTCACCAGCCGGTATAAACAAACGGCAGCGGCATCTTCCGCATTTACCCAAACCGATAAAATGCCCAGCTACCGCGGTGCACTTGTCTATAAACCTGTCGAGCAAGGCAGCATCTATTTTGATTACGGCACATCCTTTAACCCGTCGGCCGAAGCTTTATCTTTGAGTGCCAGTACCTCGGGCTTAGCGCCGGAAAAAAATGAAACTTATGAAGTCGGTACTAAATGGGACCTCTTTGCCAAGAAAATGACCGTGCGTTCAGCCATTTTCCGTA
>CAZBJT010000063.1:0-7672 GCA_964492215.1 uncultured Planctomycetales bacterium
AAAAATCAATGCCCGAGGCCACCATGGCCTCCATTAATTCTCCCGAACAAGGCGCGCAGCAAGAATGCATCAGCACCTTTTTGCTGCCGTCGGGAGTTTCTAATTTTTCGCGTATAAGTTCGTACATAATCAAATAGAAAAACCCTTGAATGACCCCAAGGGTTGTTGAATCCCAGTTAAAAAACGGGCCCGGATTTTATTCCGGGCCCGGTGATTTGCATTTTAAACTTTCACAACATTGACAGCTTGTTCACCCTTAGGGCCCTGCTGAATATCGAATTCAACACTTTGGCCTTCTTCTAAGGTCCTGTAACCATCACCCTTAATTGCAGTATGGTGTACAAATACATCTTTTCCGTCGTCAGGGGTAATAAAACCATAGCCTTTTTGATTATTAAACCATTTCACCTTACCTTTTGCCATGTACCTGTTCCTCCTTCTTTGTTACACTCCTTATTGATTGACCGTCTGTTGCTCAGCGCTGGGGTTAGTCACTTCCGCAGGCTTATTCAAATAGGCTGAAAGGGCTCTCCAGGTTTTGGCACCCACCTTACCATCTGCTTTTAAACCATTCTGTGATTGAAATGCTTCAACAGCTTTTTTGGTTTTAGGACCAACAGTACCGTCTACTTTACCATTGTATAAACCGGCATTTTTCAACGCTTGCTGGATCTGTTTAGGGGTTGGTTTTTCACCGGCCGTAGCTACTGCACTATTGGATACGGCAGCCATCTCACCGGGAGCTGCGGTTGCAGCGGCAGGTGCATTATCGACGACAACAGGTACAGCATTGGCATCAGCCGGATTACCAGAGGCATCCGTTACAGAAACGACATTTTCAGTGGCAACACCATTAAGGCCGTCCATGGCAGCTTCTTCATGCTTCTTTTTACCACAACCGATTAAAGAAATTGATAATACTGCCACGACTAAAAATAAAGCCACTTTTTTCATAGATGCCTCTCGGTATTGTTTGGTTAATAAATCAATATCTTTATCTTACTTACGATTTAATGAATGTCAATTTCCTTTATTTAAAAAAACAGCCAAAAACCATTGGCAAAATACAACATGCCGATAGACCCCATCAAAAGACCAGCAATCCATAAAGGCCGCCGTTTAAGCAAAGCCCCGACGGAAGACATCATGATACCGATTTGAAAGAACATGGCAGCCATGGAAAAATTACCGCCATGGTTCTTTAAAGCACCGGAATCTTTGCCGATCTTCTCTGCTTCGCTCTTTAATTCGGTCTTTTCTTTTTCGTACTTGCCCACAGCCTCTTCGTAGGCCTTGATCTTACCTTCGATATAGGTGGTCGATTCAGGGGTATTAGGTTTGATCAATTCCAATTTAAACGCATCGACCTGCATTTCATAAATATGCTGTTTGATGCTTTTGGCCTGGAAATAACCCCATGTGTTGGTTTCCTGCACGGTTAATATTTGCACACGTGTGCTATAGCCGCCTCCCTTTAAAGTGGAGATAGCAGTGCATACGGCCAATACAGTGGTGGTGAGCGCTACCCATTGCATCCATTTTTCTTTTGTTGCATCGACTGACATGATCTTCTCTCCTTATTCAGTATAGTTAAGGTCTTTGGCATGGGTTTCTTCCAAGCCGGCTAATGCGATAAAAGCAATAATCACACAAAAGGCCGCAACGGTTAAAGCACTATTGATCACACCGATATGCCCTTTCAAAAATTGAAAACTTAGCGTCAAAGGCACCACAGAACCACGGATAAAATTAGGAACAGTTGTAGCTACGGTTGAACGGATATTGGTGCCGAATTGTTCCGCTGCAATGGTCACAAAAACCGCCCAATAGCCGCTGGCAAAACCTAAAGCCATGCACGTGGCATAAAAAACACCTACGGTAGGCGCGGCATTAAATAAATAAACCAGCATAAATACCGCATTAAGCAGCATAAAAACAGCAATGATCTTAATACGGCTTTGAAAAATTTGAGATAAACAGCCGCTGGCCAAATCCCCTAAAGCTAAACCGATATACGCAAACATCACCGCTTTAGCAGCAGTGGGCAAAACGGGCATATTCAAGGCTTTACCGAATTCAGGTGAAAACGTAACGAGAATACCAACCACAAACCATAAAGGCATACCTATAAGGATACAACGCAAATATTTCAATGCACTGGCCGGGGTTTTAAAGATGAGCAATAAATTGCCCCGCTTAACATGCTTCTCTTTTATGTTAATGAACATGCCCGATTCACTGGCCTTGATGCGTAAAAGCAAAAGCCCGATACCCATGGCACCGCCCACGATATAAGCGATGCGCCAATCAAACAGGTCTCCCACTAAAGCCGCCACGACCGCACCTAAAATACCGACGGTGGCAACAATCATGGTGCCATAGCCGCGGGTTTCTTTAGGCATGGCTTCAGAAACCAACGTAATGCCCGCACCCAATTCCCCGGCCAAACCAATGCCGGCAATAAGACGCAATACAGCATAAGTACCGATGGTGTGAACAAAGGCATTAGCGATATTAGCCACAGAATACAGAAAAATGGAACCAAGCAGAACAGAAAGGCGGCCGCGTTTATCCCCCAGCATGCCCCAAAGGATTCCCCCTAAAAGCATACCGCCCATTTGCATGTTCAAAAGCAAAACACCCTGACCCAATAATTGATCATCAGGGACACCAATGCCATGTAAACTTTTGACCCGGACAATACTAAAAAGGATCAAATCATAAATATCAACAAAATACCCTAAGGCAGCGATAAGAATAGACGCATTGATGATTTGATTCTGATTAAATAGCTTTTTTTGTGTCATGGGTTTAATAATAGCAAAACTACTTTAGTTTGCAAATAACCGTTTGATTAAAATCACTGCTCGCCCAAGATAATAACGGGTTGCTTATTTTTATCCAACCATTTTAATAGGCGGCGGATATTGCGTTCTGAGGCGGCCACACAACCGGCCGTAGGTTTATAATAAGCCCGCCATATATGTAAAAAGATGGCGCTGCCATTACCGGGAACAATCGGATTGGTGTTGTATTCAATCACGGCCCCGAATCGGTAAAGCTTGTCCGGGCGCTTCATGTGTTCAAATGAATTGGCTTGCGGCGTACCGTGCACCCATTGATTGTATTGCGGCGAGGCAACATCATCGACCCAAAAATCAACATCGGTGGCTTGTTTATAATTAAGCCCGGTGTCTGCGTGTGATTCATAGCCAAAAGCGGTGGTGATGGGATAAACACCCGACGGTGTATGCCCATCCCCTTCCTTTTTGGCACCGGGGGCAGCCAAACCTGTGCGTCCTAAAACAACACGTGCGGTATCAATTTTCTGCCAGTGCCCCTGGTCTTGCTCCCATGCCTCAAGAATACCCAATGGTTTAGCTGCATTAATTTGCCGGACAATAAGGGCTTGTTGCGGGCCATTTAAATGATTAAGCGCGGATGGTAATTGAGGTGTGGCACACCCCGAGAATAAAACAATGAGAAGGAAAAATGCCAATCGGTTAAACACTTTTTACTTCCCATTTCTTACCGCCCATGATGCGGGCAACCAACATGCAGCAAATGCTGTCCCCCACCGCATTGACCATGGTTGCCGGCGGGTCGACCAGAGTGCCGATCATGGAGATGATGGGTAAGGCTTGAATAGGAAAGCCATACATGGTGACAATTAATAATTCACCCAAAAACCCGCCGCCCGGAATACCGCTCATGACTGTACCGCTTAAAAGAGCGATGCCGATGGCCGTGGCGATGGTGCCTATACCGGTAAAATCCATATGGAACAAACCAAAAAGTAAAGCAATCTTTAAAATGGCCGACAAGCAAGAACCTTCCATGTGCAAGGTAGCACCCCCAATGGGAATGACCACTTCACGGATGTCGGTGGGAATACCAATGCGTTTGGCTGCTTCCATATTAACAGGGATGGATGCCACACTGCTGCCTGTAGCCCACGAGGTCAAGGCCACCGGTGTAATGTTGCGCCAGAAATTCTTAATCGCATGTACCCCACCGGCCATATACGCATAAAGAGTAAAAGCGGCAAAGAAATAAAATAAGGCAATGGGGTAATATAAAGTGACCGCCCTGACATAGGTACCTAAAAGCTGCGGCCCAAACACACCCACCAGATACGCAAAATAAGCCCCTAACCCTATGGGCGCATAAAGCATAATATAGGCGATTACTTTTTCCATGACTTGATTACCAGCAACTAAAAAATCTACAAAAGGCTTGGCCTTGCTCCCTACCGCTGCCCCAGCTACTCCGATGAGAAGAGAAAAAACAATCAAAGCCAGCATGTTTTTCTTAGAAAAAATATCAACAAAATCGGTTACCGTAAATGCTTTAACAATCTCTTCCCCAAAGCTAGAGTGTTCCGGCGCAATATAAGCGGGCAAGGTAATGCTGACCCCCTGGGCCGGCGGGTAAAATTGCACGGCAATGACCATCAAGAGCGAGGCAAAAATACCCGTGACGGTAAAAACAATCAGCATCCACATCATGATCTTGCCTAATCGCTTCAAATCCGACATGACAGCGACGGCTGAAGATAGAGAAAAAAAGATCAAAGGCACAACGAGGGTAAAGAGTAGATTTAAGAAAATATCGCCAAAGGGTTTAAGGACGACAGCATTACCTTTAAGAAAATATCCTAAGATTGAGCCAACCACAATCGAGCCAAGCAAGGTCAGAGAAAAAGCATAGGAGGCAAAAAAGGTGTTTTTTTTCATATTATAGGCCCAGTAGATGACTGTTATGGGAAAGCCATTGCTCGTCTTGTTTATAATCCGGGATGCGCGATTTGACTTCCTGCCAGAATTTACGGGAATGATTGCGTTGTTTGATATGCATCAATTCATGCACGATGACATAATCGATGACACGCGGCGGCGCCATGATCAAGCGCCAGGAAAAATTAAGCGAACCCTGATACCCGCAAGAACCCCAACGGGTCTGGGCAGCATTGACTTTAACGCTTTGGTAAATCAAATCATTAGCCTTGGCTATTTCATCCACCCGTTGAGCGATGTAAATCAATGCCTGCTCTTTGTACCAGATAAACATATGCTCACGGGCATTGTTAAGCACCATGCGGGATATCTTTAAGGTCTCATTGAACATGATGGCTTTAGGCAAATCATCCGCTACTTCCAGCGAATAATTTTGGCCTAAAAATAAGAATTGCTCGCCTGCCAGGAACTGTTTAGGCGCGGCTTTTGGTTTGCGGCGGAAATGCTCTTGCTTGGCGATGATCCAGGCGTGCCGCTGTTGAATGGCTTTTTCAATATAGGACTGTGGCGTTGAAAATGGTGCCCGCACGATCAGTTGGGCTTCCTGATTGATCATCAGGGAAATGCTGCGTCGATGGCTGCGGATGAGTTGGTCGATCTTGATGTCTGTCATTCTTTAAAAATATCATTAAGGCCAAACACATACCATAAATTAGATGCGATATGCACGCCTTGGGCCTGCTGCTCGTGAAGGAAAGCACTACCCTCTTTGAGAGTAGTCAAACAAACCTCAATATCTTCGGCTTCTTCTAATTCCTGGACGGGATTTTTGTTTTCTGCTGTATGCTCGTCGATCTCCGCATACACAATACGGGCATTGTCATTAACTAGCGACGCCCCTGTTTTTAACACAGGACTGACTAAAACAATCTTTCCCACATAGCCGGTTTCTTCTTTAAGCTCAACTAAGGCATGATTGGGGTCATTAAACCCAAGCCCGGCGGGAAAACTTAAGATATAGCCATTGATGGCTGGGCGGTATTGCTTGATCAATACATAACGCTTAGAGGGCATTAAACGCGCAACAACAACTACACCCACGGTCGAACGCTTGCGATTGACACTTTCCCATGTCAATTGCGTACCTTTCTTGTTCTCATAAATAGTTTCGCTCACCGAAAGCCATTGGCCTTCGTAGACGATTTTTTCATTTATCTTTTTCATTTTATTTCTTTTTAGCGTTAGCGGTCCTGTTTAGAGCCTTGGCCATGCGGTCTACGGCTTCCTTCTCGCTTTTACCTTCCGTCAAATGCTGGTCACAGATAGCAGCATAACCGCTGCGGTTTTTAATTTTAAAAACCACCACTTTCTTTTTCTCAGCCATGGCCTGTCCCTTTCTTTAGTCCGGTCTTTTAAACTTCAGAATTTCACCTAACAAGGCATAATCACTGCCGCCTAAACGGGCCAATGGATCAAGCTTCGCCTGATCAACCGTAAAACGCCCGTCGATATTTGTCGCAACATCATCAGATAACCAGAAAGAATTGACCTTCCCTAAAATAAGACCTTGCCGATCATCCCCTATTTCATGAATGGCATATTTCTCACAAAAAAGAGCGGCCAAAGGCCCTTTGACGCGGGGTAAAAGCTGGCCTTCCACTTTTTCAAAAGACATATTCAAATGATCCACCTCAGAAATCCCATGAGGCAAAGTGATGGATGAATCAGCCACTTGGGCTGCATCTTGACCGGAAGGTATATGCACCACAAAGTCTTTACGTTCTTCAATATTGACCCAGGTGTCTTTGCGGGTGACATCATCTTTCCATCCAACCGAAAGCATGATCATGGGCGGATTGGAAGCGATGGCGTTAAAAAATGAAAATGGCGCCAGATTATAGGTATTATTGCCATTATCCGAAAGCACCCAAGCAATGGGCCTGGGGATAACGGTTTGGATCAACAAGAAATAAATCTGGGTGGGTGTGAATTTGTCACAATCGATCAACATGCATTTATCTTAGCATATTTGATTGGGTTGTGTAGTCCGGCATGAAATTTTTACTGTTAAACAGGTGCTGTCGATGTGGCTTCTTGGCTAACCCCTAAAAACTCAGAAAGACTCGTAAGCGGCTGGATATTAATTATCACCGGTGTAAAACCAGGGGCATTTTGTAATTGTGCAAGCATGGCGGGATCGATGTTAAATTTAATGGACAGACCATTATTACGCACCTCCAGCGCCTTGTCGGAAGTTAAATCAATACCGCCTAAATCCTGCAGAGCTGCTTTCATTGCCTTATTTTTATTGCTTTCATCATTAGCCTGACTCTGCGCAGGACCATTCTCAATCACTGAGTGCCCAGCACCTATCTGACGTCTCAATATTTCCTCTAATACTTTTCCAGGATCTGGTGCATCAAGGATTTCTACGATATGCTGATCCAATACATTTGGAGCTAAAACCAATTCCTTAGTGAAAGGACGTATTGACGTAATACCGGTCTTACCGTCAGGTGTAACAGTAACTTTATGTATTGAATCAAATTGATGGTCTTGGGATAAAATAAAAACGCCGTCTGTCGGCCGCGCATCTCTGCTGATATAAAGAACGGTATTAGAACCATCTTTCTTAACTGCAACCAGATTATCGTTTCCTGATGTACTATTCCATGGCATACGTTGTAACGCAAGAACACGTGCGGCTTCAATGTCCTGTCCAATAGATTCAGGATTAAACTGCTCATATCCAAATCCTTTAGAAAGCCGTAAGACCCACCCGGAAACTTTAGATGGCAAATATTTTTCAACACGCAACTGAAAGCGTCCTGCCCGAGTCATAGAATAAGTTTCAATATCAAAAAGTTTTAAAGAAGGCGTTAAAACGTCCCCAAAAAATTCCTCACCTGTCTTTCCAAATATTTGCTGCATATGAA
>CAZBJT010000064.1:0-7649 GCA_964492215.1 uncultured Planctomycetales bacterium
GATCGACCAGTTAGATGAGCAGGAAGTAGCCACGTTGATTGCCAGTATCCCGGCTGATGAGGCCACTGACCTTTTGATGAAATTACCCCGGGCCCAAACCCATCAGCTCATGCGTTTGATGGGCTCCGAGACCGCCAAGAAATTACATAAGCTTCTGGGTTTTGCCAAGAATTCCGCCGGTGGTTTAATGACCACTGAATACCTTTATTTAAAACCCGATGCCACGGTTGCCGATGGTTTGGCCAAGATCAAGGCCAATGCCAATTTAGCGGGGAGCATATTTTTTCTTTATATCGTCGATGATGTGCATAAATACCTGGGCACGACATCCTTGCGCAGTTTTATCAATGAGCCGCCGGAGAAGAAATTGATCGACACCTGTTATAGGGAAGAAATTTATGTGTATACGGACGATGGGGTGGAAGAAGTGGCCCTTATGCTGGAGCGCTATAAATCTTCATCCATACCGGTCTTAAACCACGAGGGTATTTTACAAGGGGTCATCACCATTGACGACGTCATGGAAGAATTGATTGCCCTGGTGTGGAGCAAGTATAAGGAAAAACTTTAATTATGCAAAAAATATTCCAGGCTTTACGCAATCACCCCACCACCGTCAAGATTTTATTATTCCTCTCGGTCATGGGGCCGGGGATCATCACTGCTAATGTGGACAATGATGCGGGTGGTATCGCCACCTATTCATTGGCCGGGGCGCATTTTGGCTATACTTTGATATGGTCGCTTATACCGATCACAGTCTCCTTGATTATCGTGCAGGAAATGTGCGCACGCATGGCTGTCGCCACCGGTAAGGGGCTGGCTGATTTGATCCGTGAAAATTTCGGGGTGAAGGTCACTTTTTACCTGATGTTGGTTTTGTTGGTGGTTAACATGGGCAATGTCATGGCTGAATTTGCCGGGGTTGCGGCGAGCATGGAAATCTTTGGGGTGAGCAAATATATCTCCGTCCCATTGGCTGCATTTTTTGTGTGGATGCTGGTCGTGCACGGTAATTATAAGACCGTTGAAAAGATATTTTTGTCCGCCTGCCTGTTTTATATCGCGTATATCATTTCCGGTTTTATGGCCAAACCCGATTGGCATGAAGTATTCAAGCAAAGCATCGTGCCGGACATTCATTTCTCCCTGGATTATTTTGTCATGTTAGTGGGGCTGGTTGGGACAACCATTGCGCCGTGGATGCAATTCTATCAGCAATCATCCACCGTGGAAAAAGGCCTGTCTCCGGATGATTATAAATTAGTGCGTTTGGATGTTATCGTCGGTTGTGTGATCGCGCCCGTCGTGGCGGCCTTCATTGTCATTGCCTGTGCGGCCACGCTATATCACGCCGGTATCAGGATCGAAACAGCCCAAGATGCGGCCTTGGCTTTAAAGCCTTTTGCCGGTATCCATGCCACCTGGTTATTTGCCTTGGGGCTATTGATCGCTTCTTTATTTGCCGCTTCAATTTTACCGTTGTCGACGTCCTACTCAATCTGTGAGGGGATGGGCTGGAATGAAGGGATTGATAAACGTTTTGAAGATGCCCCGCAATTTTTTGGTCTTTACACCGCCATGATCGCCGTGGGGGCAGGCGCTGTATTGATCCCCAATTTCCCTCTGTTAAAAGTCATGTACCTTTCTCAGGTGGGCAATGGTATTCTGCTTCCCTTTATTTTGATCTTTATGCTTAAGCTTATTAATAATAAGGAGATCATGGGTGAATTCACCAATACCCGTTGGTTTAATATCATCTCCTGGTTGACGGTCGTTGTTGTGGTGGTACTTACCTTGATCATGGTCGGTTTTATGATTGCTCATGGCGCTTAATATCCGCTTAGGCCTGCTTTTATTTTTTTGCGTCTTCCTGTGCTTTTCCCCCGCGTTAAAAGGTGATTTCCTTAACTGGGACGATAACACCCACTTATTGGAGAATGCCGCGACCAAAGGTTTTTCCGTCGAACATCTGCATATGGCTTTTACCCAGACCATCGGCCGTGTCTACATACCTTTGACGACATTAAGCTTTACCGTCGAGCGTTCACTTTTTGGTGACAATCCTTTTGTTTTTCATTTTGACAATGTCCTTTTGCATGCATTTAACAGTTGTCTGGTGATGGCCTTAGCCTGCCGTTTGGGTTTGAATGTGCCGGTGGCATTTTTTGCCGCTTTGCTATTTGCCCTGCACCCCATGAAAGTCGAGTCGGTGGCCTGGATCACGGAACGCAAGGACCTGCTGTGTGCCTTCTTTTATTTCCTCTCGATCTTATTTTTCGACCGGTACTTAAAGAAGCAACAGGGAAAAATATTAGCCATTTCCGTCGGATGCGGCGTGTTGGCCATACTGGCCAAGCCCATGGCCATTAGCCTGCCCTTGGTTTTGGGCGTGTGGATGTGGTTTCAAAAGACTACAACTCTGTCATTCCCGAATGTTTTTATCGGGAATCCAGACAAAGTTAATAAGGGCGCCTTGTGTCTGCTCCCGTTCTTTGCCTACACACTTATCATAGGATGGGTGACATACCATTTACATATCCGCAATCCCATCGAAGATGTAGGGCATGCCGTCCTGGTGTGGTTGTGGTGCTTGGCTTTTTATCTGCAGAAATTCATCCTGCCTTTGCATTTGAACCCTTTATATGAAATCCCTAAGCCCATTGGCTTGACGTTGCCTTATCTAGCGGCGATAGTCACTGTGGTCGTCACGATCCTCATATTTTTCAAAGCCCGCAGCCGTTGGCTCATTTTCGCCATTGCTTTTTATGTCTGCGCAATTTTCTTTCTGTTGCGTTTTGACACCCGCGCCGATATTCATCCGGTAGCGGACAGGTTTCTCTATATACCGGGGGTGGGTTTATTTTTAGGGGTGAGCCAATGGCTTTATGCTCGCTGGCCCAAAGTTTTTTTAAAAGGCGCTCTTTGCGTCTGCCTTTGTTTTGGCGCCCAGAGTTTTTATTTATCAGGCCAATGGCAAAACAGTTTAAATTTTTGGAATTATGTGTTGGCGTGCAATCCACAGCAAATGCTGGCCTACAATAACCGGGCAGCCCTGGAATATAATAAAGGCCAATATGAACAGGCTGTGGCAGACACCACCAAGGTATTGCGTTTTGTCGAAAGCCGGCGCCTGGATCCACATGTAGATATGTTGCAGGTCAAGGTGACCGGACCTGATGGAAAAGAAATGATGGTCAATAAGATCTGGCATTTGGATGAGGGAGACATTCATTTTGAACGCAGTGCCAGTTATCTGCAGCTTAAGCGCTGGCGGGACGTCATTGATGATTTAAATGTCACCATTGCCATGTATCCCGCTTATGCATCGGCTTATTACAGGCGCGGGTTTTCTTATACTCAGCTCGGAGATTTTATAAAAGCAAAGCAGGATTTTCAATATGCGTTAATGCTTGATCCCAATTTGATCGGGGCCCAACAAGGGCTTGATTATTTATCCACACACCAATCCCCTTGATACACCGTGATTTAAAAATTTTTATAGCAATTTTGCGCAAATTTGATAAATTATGAACAAAATTATGAGTAAAATTATCGGCCTTACATATGACCTTAAAACCGACTGGTCATCATCCCATGATGACCCCATTGATGCGGCCGCTGAGCTCGACGGTGCAAAGACCGTTGAATGCTTGAAAAGAGCCTTTGAAGAAGCCGGCCATCAGGTGGTGCTTATTGGGGGAGCCAAGAGCTTAATTAAGCTCGCTACGAGCGGTCAGTTGAAGGTCGATTTGGTTTTTAATATTTCAGAAGGTTTTCATGGCCGCAACCGTGAGTCTCAAGTGCCGGCCATTTTAGATTTATACCGCATCCCTTTTGTAGGTGCGGATGCCCTGACTTTAGGCGTTACCCTTGATAAAGTGGTGGCCAAGAAATGTTTTATTGCCGACGGTGTGCCCACGGCGCGTTATTTTAAGGCCACCCTTGAGGATGATTTAAAAGCATTGAATACGATCGGTTTTCCGCTGTTCGTTAAAACATTGCATGAAGGGACATCCAAAGGCATTACCCAGCAGTCCCGGGTTGAGAATTTTGAGCAATTGCATCATCAAGTGGCCCATATCAATAATAATTATAAACAACCGGCCTTGGTTGAAGAATTTATTAAAGGCACGGAATTTACCGTCGCTGTGATCGGCAATGATAAGCCGCAAGCCATGCCGGTGGTGCAATATGCGATCGCTGGCAAGACGAGCTTGGGCAATGAATTTTATTCATACCGTCACGTATCGGAGAAGTTAGTCGAGCATATTTGTCCGGCGAACATTGACGAGGGTTTGGCTAAAAAGCTACAAATGTTAGCCGTGCGTGCGTACAAGGCCGTTGATTGCCGTGATTTCGGCCGGGTTGATTTCAGGGTCGATGAAAAAGGTAATCCTTATGTGCTGGAGATTAATCCGCTGCCTAATTTGAGCCCGGATGATGTTTTTGTTTTATTTGGTAAAGTAGTTGGGATGTCGTATAATCAGATCATTAACAAAATACTGGATGAGGCCTTAAACCGTTTAGGCTTGGTCCAAGCGGAGGAAGTATACAAAAAATGAACCCTGTCACCATGGCCGTGAAAGAAGAAACCCCACCTGCGGCAGGCGGGCCTAATATACCGTTATCCCCTGAAGAACAAAAAGTGATCGCTCTTTTTCCCGGCGCCACCTTGGCTGATTGGGAAGATTGGCGCTGGCAGATCCGCAACCGCCTGCGCACCTTTGACCAGATCTCAAAATTGATGCCATTGACCCCGCATGAAGAAAAAGGGGTCAAAGGGGCTGGCGACAAATTAACCATGTCCATACCGCCGTATTTTGCGGCCTTGATTGACACCAAAGACACCGGCTGCCCGATCCGTTTGCAATCCGTGCCGCTCGACTATGAATTTGAAACCGCCCCGGAAGAAATGCTCGACCCGTGCGGTGAAGATAAAAGTTCCGCCGTGCATGGCCTGGTGCATCGCTACCCGGACCGCGTGCTGTTCTTGGTCAATGAAATGTGCGCCATGTATTGCCGCTATTGCACCCGTTCACGCATGGTGGGCGACGGCAATCACACTTTAAATACGTCTACCTATGATGCGGCCTTGAATTATATTCGTGAGCATAAAGAGATACGCGATGTGTTGATCTCCGGCGGTGATCCATTGACCTTAGGCGACCGCATGCTGGAGTATTTGATCTCAAGCGTTAAAGCCATCCCGCACGTGGAATTTGTACGCATCGGTACACGTATCCCGGTGACATTGCCGCAGCGTGTCACGCCGGAATTGATTGCCATGTTCAAGAAATATTCACCGTTATGGATGAGTATTCATTTTAATCACCCCAAAGAAATCACCCCGCGCGTCAAGCATGCCTGCAACATGATCGCGGATGCCGGTATTCCCATGGGCAGCCAAACAGTTTTACTCAGGGGAGTCAATGATGACCCGGCCGTGATGAAGAAATTATTCCACGAGTTATTAAAAATCCGCGTGCGCCCCTATTACATTTACCAATGCGACCCGATTGTGGGCTCCAATCATTTCCGTACATCGGTTCAAACCGGTATCAATATCATGGAAAACCTGCGCGGCCATACGACAGGCTATGCTGTACCGACCTACGTCATCGACGGCCCAGGCGGCGGCGGCAAAATCCCCGTATCGCCCAACTACATGGTCTCAAGTGAAGGCGGCAAACACGTAGTCCGCAACTTCAAAGGCGAGTTGTATACGTATATAGATCCAACGTATTAAATTAAGGGGACATGTACTTAATTCTTAAAGAACGACTGGAATTAGGTACGTGTCCCTTTAATTGAAGTAATCTTCCGATCCCCCATCGGAAATAAAGCAGTAAAAATCCCCCTAGTAGAGCAGGTCGACTTATTTTTAAAAATCTTTTAACTTTTAGGGGGTCTTCATGCAGAAAACACACATCAGCAAACCGAGTCTCGTTCCTGTGGAAATCATTCAGAATAAGATTTATCTAATTCGTGGTCGTAAAGTTATGTTGGATAGGGATCTAGCTGTGCTTTATGGTGTTGCGACGCGGCGATTAAATGAACAGGTCAAAAGGAATATTAAGAGATTCCCTTTGGATTTTATGTATCAACTGACAGAGGAAGAGATGAAAGATTGGATGTCGCAAATTGCGATCTCCAATAAAGAAAAGATGGGTATCAGAAGAATGCCTTATGTTTTTACGGAGCAAGGTGTTGCTATGTTGTCGAGTGTCTTAAATAGCGACAGAGCCATTGATGTAAATATTCAAATTATGAGGGTTTTTACCAAGTTAAGGGAGATGATGATTTCCCATAAAGACCTGGCCCGTAAAATCGAAGACCTTGAGCGTAATTTTACTGATCATGACAAAAAGATAATCTTTATATTTGATGCCATCAAGAGGCTTTTGACAGAAAAAGAAAAGCCTGCCAAGAATAAAGGGCCAATGGGTTTTCAATTACCTAAACCGGCGGGCAAGCGTTAAACTCCGACGGGAATTCTTCGGAAAGCGCTACCTCAAAAAGTCTCCGATTGTCCCTAAAACCCCGATCCAGGTTATATACTTTATAGAAGGACTATAAAGTATATGAAAACCCCATTGGTCATCTTAGTCTTAGTCAGCTTCCTAGTCACGGGCGTCATAGGCCCCATGCCCGTGTATGCCCAAGAGGGTATTGATCTTCCTAATCCCGGGGCCATGGTGCATTTAAGCCCTGCATTTAATGCACCAGTCCTTAAAGGCGTCACTGTTTACCCTGATAATCCTTTTAAATTCGATTTCATTTTAGACCAAGGTGATTCCCTCCCCCTTGCGGGGAGGGCCAGGGAGGGGGAAGAGCAACTCAAAGAAGAATCCAAAAAACTGGTAAAATATTTCCTATCATCGATCACCACCCCCGAAAAAGACCTATGGGTCAACCTAAGTCCCTATGAGAAAAACCGCATCATTCCAGAAAGCTTCGGCCAAACCGACATGGGCCGCGATCTATTAGCAGAAGACTATATCCTCAAACAAATCACCGCCTCATTGATCTATCCGGAAGAAGAACTAGGCCAACAATTCTGGAAACGTATTTATGAAGAAGCCCAAAAGAAATTCGGCACAACCGACATCCCCGTCAACACCTTCAACAAAGTCTGGATAGTCCCAGACCAAGCCAAAGTCTACGAACACAACAACACCGCCTTTGTGGTGAAGGCAAGATTAAAGGTGATGTTAGAGCAAGATTACTTAGCATTAAATAAAAGTTCCCTCCCCCCTGTGGGGAGGGTTAGGGAGGGGGCACAAGACGTTAATGCTATAGGCTCCCAAATCGTAAGAGAAATCGTCCTCCCCCAACTAGAAAAAGAAATCAACCAAGGCAAAAACTTCGCCCCACTACGCCAAGTCTATTACTCCCTCATCCTAGCCGTATGGTTCAAAAAGCGAATGAAAGACAGCATCCTAGGTCGCAAATATGTGGACCAAAATAAAGTAACCAACTTGTCATCCCCGAATGCTTTAATCGGGGATACAGAAGCCATCTACCAACGCTACCTAAAAGCCTTCAAAAAAGGCGTCTACAACTACATCAAAGAAGAATCATTCCCTCCCGTTGCTGGGGATGGTGCGGGAGGGGCAGTAATACCAAGAAAATATTTCTCAGGAGGA
>CAZBJT010000065.1:0-7628 GCA_964492215.1 uncultured Planctomycetales bacterium
CCCGCGAAGAACACACGGAGGACATAGCCTAATAATTAATTGGTAGCGTCTACCAATTAATCACGATTTTCTTAGTGCCAAACAAAAAAGCCCTGCGCCAAAAGCGTGGGGCTTTTTTGGCTTTGTATATTAATTGGTGACAGTCACCATTTATTATGATAAAAATACATTCATCGGTTTCCCCCAAACCGAAGTAATTAATCCTAACCAGCGCCACCCCCAGCGCAATGAGTACCAAGCAACAAGACTCGTCCTTGACAAATATCTCATAATGAGATATACTTCTAATTGGGAAAGCGTGAGTGATGCATATTATTTCGAAAAAAGCCTTAAAAGATTTCTGGGAAGAATACCCAGATAGCGAAAAGTCGCTTTTAACCTGGTTTAAGATCATCAAGGCTTCTAAGTATGTGTCATTTAACCATCTGCGGGTGACATTTAAGACGGCTGACAAGGTAAAAGACAAGATTGTATTTAATATAGGTGGCAACAAATACCGTTTGGTTACAGTCATTCATTTTAATTATGGAAGAGTTTATGTGCGTCATGTCATGACGCATGAAGAATATGATAGGGGAGGTTGGAAAAATGGTTAAGACAATGGATGCTCCGGTTTTAAAAAAGTCATGGCCAGCAGTGGAAGATTATCTTTCTATTCATAATAAACGGGATTATGATTTGGCTGTTAACATGCTAAATCAATTGCTTGATGAAGTGGGAGATAATGAAAAGCACCCCTTATACAGTTTTTTGGAGGTTTTGGGTATCATTATTGAAAACTACGAGGCAGAGCATTATGATTTAGACGGTGCTTCGGGAACCGATGCGCTTAAATATCTTATGCAGGAGCATGATTTGCGCCAGGATGATTTGCCTGAGATAGGCTCCCAAGGTGTTGTATCGGAAATTTTAAATGGCAAACGCCAGCTGAATGTCGGGCAAATACAAAAATTAAGTGAGCGGTTTAAAGTAAGCCCGGCAGTCTTTTTATAGAAAAAAGGAGTAATTGGTAGCGTCTACCAATTTTAAAAGGGGACATGTACTTGCTACGTGTCCCCTTTTTTAATCGCGCTTTTCTTAGTGCCAAACAAAAAAGCCCTGCGCCAAAAGCGTGGGGCTTTTTTGTGGCTATTTACCCAAAAAGGGCGGAATTTAGAAAAAATTAAAAATATTTTTTTAAGCCCTATTTTAATCAGGATTATCCAAATAAGCTATTTCTTGTAACATGTTATAAACAAAGGGACTTTCATGCCTGATTTATCATATCTTATTATAAGATAACGCTTTCCGCTATTTTTGTCCTGCCCTTGTTTTTTGCTTGTTATGTGTTATCTTTTGGTTAGATGTCTTAACCTCATTTTATTAGTGGATAGAATTGAAAGAAAAGAACCCATGTTAAAAACAGCCCATCAGCAACGTTTTAACGGTATCATGCGAGGTATCGTTACAGTCGTTCTAACGGCTTTTATTACTACAAGCTTAGTACCCCCGCAAAAGGTATATGCGCAGTCTTTGGCATTGCCTTTACCTGGCACTATGCTCAAATTGACTAACCAGTTCATGCCGGCCATGGTTAAAGGGATCAAAGTAGACCCCAATAACCCGCTTGCCTTCAACTTCCTGATCGATCCGGGCCAAACACCCATGAGCGATACTCAGAAAAAGGAAGAATACCGCAAATTAATCAAATATTTCTTAGCTTCTTTGACCACTCCTGAAAAGGATATGTGGGTCAACTTATCCCCCTATGAACACAATCGCATCATTACCCAGAACTTCGGTGACACTGAAATGGGCCGCGATATGTTGGGCCAAGATTACATTTTAAAGCAATTAACCGCTTCTATTGTTTACCCGGAAGATGCCTTGGGCCAAAAGTTCTGGAGCAAGGTGTATGCTCAGGTGCAACAGAAGTTCGGCAGTGCTGAAGTACCGGTCAATACCTTTAATAAGGTATGGATCATCCCATCAAAGGCTACCATTTTCGAAAAAGGTAATGTAGCCATGGTTGTGGACAGCCATTTGAAAGTCCTGTTAGAGCAAGATTATTTGTCTTTGGACAAGAATGCCAACTCTGTAAAGATGGGTTTAAACGGCATGAACGACCAGGTCAAAGGCGTCAATGCGGCAGCCTCGCAAGTGGTGCGTGAGATCGTCATCCCTGAGTTAGAGAAAGAAGTTAACAACGGCGAGCATTTTGCCCAATTGCGTCAAATGTTTAATTCCATGGTCTTGGCGTCATGGTTCAAGCAACGCTTACATAAAAGCGTTTTAGCCCAAGTGTATGCCAATAAGAACAAAAATGCCGGTGTTGCTTTAGATGATAAAGACGACAATGAGCGCATTTATCAGCAATATATCAAGGCCTTTAAGAAGGGTGTTTACAACTATATTAAAGAAGAGCCGGATCCTGTGAGCGGCGACATGATCCCCCGCAAGTACTTCTCCGGCGGGACGAACTTTGGCGGGGTGAGTAAGGCAATGGGGTCAGAAGGTGCTGTTCTTCAAGTTTCCCCAGCGATGCAACCCGGTGTAGAAGAGCAACAATTTGACAATGTAGATGTTGCATTAACTGCTTCTAGCGCCATGCCAACTACACCCTTAAAAGAGGCGGAGCTTAAAGTAGCTTATGTTACAGCAAGTGGTGCTGGAGAAGATTTGATGAAGAACCTGATCAGGACTTTAACCAATAACTCAAGTCTTTTTACGCAAGTACAAAAAGATTGGGCTACAAATAATGACCGTGTGAAATTGATTTTTGACAAGATGGTACAAGCTGGTACCAGCGTCACAGATGCAATTCGTAAAGTCATGGGGCTTGATGAGAAACTTGATGATGCCAAAATTGCGGCGGCAGCAGCCAATACCCCTCATTCTAAAGGGATTGCAAATGCAGTTGATTTGGAAAATGCCATTCACGCGGTAATCAATCAATTATTGGCGGTGAATGAAACTACTTCACGTACAGATTTAGAGCAATTAATCCGCCGGTTAGCGGAGCTCCAGTATTTACAACGCGTGGGTGCCGGGCAATTTGGTACTGCCGAGACTGATTGGTATTGGGTGGAGCAGAACATTGTCCAGCCTTTGTTGATTTCGGTCATGTACACCAGGAATAAATTGGCCCAAGACGCCTATGAAGCGGATGTTAAGGACGCGCAAGTCCAAGAGATTACTGACCAATTAATTACAAAGATGGGAGCGGCAGACAGTGACCAGAAAGATTACACCAAGAACCCTGCTTATTTTGATGTAGCTAAGGGTGAGATTCAGGCTATTGCTGAAGAAATAGTTGCAAATAGAGGATCGGGTGCTGCCATAGTAGAGAAGATAGCGAAATTGCAGGGAAGAATGAACGATGCCAGAAATCGTATTGAAACTGAGGCTGGTGAGAGAAAGCACGCTAATGATATTGCTGCTGATGATGTAATCTCCGCTCTTTTGAATAAAGCACGGGCATCAGTAACACCGACGCCGACAGCCGCACCTGCTGCTGGAACGACAGCTGCCGCACCTGTTGCTGGAACCACAGCTGCACCTGTTGCTGGAACCACAGCTGCACCTGTTGCTGGAACCACAGCCGCTGCACCTGTCGCTGGAACCACAGCCGCACCTGCTGCCGGAACCACAGCTGCACCTGTTGCTGGAACCACAGCCGCACCTGTTGCTGGAACCACAGCCGCACCTGCTGCTGGGACCACAGCTGCCGCACCTATTGCTGGAACAACAGCTGCCGCACCTGTCGCTGGAACCACAGCTGCACCTGCTGCCGGAACCACAGCTGCACCTGTTGCTGGAACAACACCGACCCCTACTTCTACAACAGTAACAATAGGCGGAGTTGCGATTACCTTAGATGCCAGCAATACGGCTCATCATAAAAGTCTAACCGATTTAGAAGCCATCTTGAACAATCCTAGCCGTACAGCTACAGATGTAACAAATGCAGAAGGACTAATTACTGCCTTAGAAACAGCAGGTGTATTAACTGCTCCGGCAGCCACAGCAGCTAGGGCAGCTTTGGCTCCGACGCCAACCCCTACTCCTACAACAGTAACAATAGGCGGAGTTGCGATTACCTTAGATGCCAGCAATACGGCTCATCACAAAAGTCTAACCGACTTAGAAGCCATCTTGAACAATCCTAGCCGTACAGCTGCAGATGTAACAAATGCAGAAGGACTAATTACCGCCTTAGAAACAGCAGGTGTATTAACTGCTCCGGCAGCCACAGCGGCAAGAGCTATTTTAGCTCCAGCATCTGCTCCGACACCGGGCACAGCTCCCAAAACTAAAGAAGAACATCTCGCAGTTATTAAAGGTATTGAGGATAAGATAAAAAAGGCTGAAAAAGAAAGCCACAATCAGTATTTTGATGAGGTTTCGCCCGCTTATCAAGCAAAGAGAAATCTAAAGGAAATTGCAGATCAAGATCCAGCGGTTCAGAAAGCGCAAAAAGACTTAGATGCAGAAAATGCAAAAAAACCAGATGATGGAAAGATAGGTACTCTCGAAGCTGAATTAGCTGCTGAAAGGGCGAAACCCACTCCGGATGCTGTGAAAGTTGCAGATCTTGTTAAACAAATAGCTGATGAAAAGGCAAATGTTCCTAATCCTACAGAAGTATCCAGATTAGAAAAAGAGTTAGAAGCAGCCATAGAAGCCGCTGCTCCAGGTTGGACAGTTGCTAATCAAAAAGCAAAGGATCTTAGTGCTGAATATGATGCAAAGGCGAAAGTAGTTGAGCAGTTAAAGAAAGACCTTAAAGCAGCCAAAGATGCCTATAAAGCAGCGTTTAGTCTTTATCAAAGACAAAAAGCCTGGGTATGGGCCATCATTGCTATAATTATCGGTGCTATTGGGCTTGGTGCCATTTTTCATAAGGACCATCATGCTGATAATGGGCCATTAGGAAACGTTCCTATGGATCATTTTACCCATGATACGGCTCATATTGATAGTGACATCAATGGGGTCAATGCGATATTGGGCTCTGCTGATCCTGAGGAATTGGCAGATATAGGAAATGTCGGTGGTGATGGTCAAACCATCATTAATCTGAATGATGATATCAACGCACTTAACGTGATCATTGCTGATGCGTCTAAAGATCAAGCTGTCAGGGACGCTGCCAAGGTCAAGTTAGCCGCAGCTGAGAAGGCGAAGAAGGATGCACAGGACCAAATAGACACTAATACGCGCTATAACTACCTGAGCAATTATTCCAGCGCCGTCAATGATCATCCGGATCAAGTCGATGAAAGATTAGTTGGTGAGATCAGGGATAATCCATTATTCAAGAACTTAGATCCTGAAGCTGATGAGGATCTTATAGCAAAATTCGATGATTTACAGGCCAGGGCCAAAGCTACCTTCACCATGAACGGGATCATTGCTAATGTAGATGCAGGTATATTCAATGACAGCGATGTAACGGCATTACAAGAGATCATCGATAACCCTGTGTTCCAAGACACCAAGAATCCTGATGGCACGATTAAGCATGAGGATCTTCTTAGGAAAAGTGCCTTGCAGTTACAGGCTGAATTAGGTATACCTCCCGCCGCTCCAGCGACGGCACCTGCGACAACAGCTCCGGCAGTAGCACCTGGTGCTGTAGATCTGCATGCACTTACACAGATGATGACAGATGGTTTTCAGGCCGCAGAGAATCTTGGGCCTTTGTCGGATTCGTTTAGCATCGATGATGTTAGGGCTCAAATAGACGCATTAAAAGCGATGTTACCTAAACTTAGCGCACCGAATGTGCTGGCAGTTCAAGGTATTATTAATCACATGCAAGCTGCTGTGGATAAGGTGACAGCTCCTACGACACCGGCACCAACAGCACCAGCAACAGCGCCGGCGGTAGCACCTGCCACTGCACCAGCAACGGCTCCTGCTGTAGCTCCGGCCACAGCTCCTCATGCGACTGTACCGGCTGTTCCGAATGCCGCTTCAGCGTTGACGCTAGACGTTCAGAAAGGGTTGCAGGAAGTGAATGATAATTGGTATAACCCTGATTATGACGTCGCAGGTAAATTGCAATCGATGCTGCCTGGCCTGAGTCCCACCGATGCACAGGCCGTTACTGAGATGTTAAATGCGTATGAAACTGAGTTTGGCAGCATTGTAGCCCCTGGCGCTGCTTCTGCTGCAGCTGCAGTGTCCGGTGCACCTACCACAGCTATTGGTTATGTGCAGGCTGCTGCTTCAGTAGTAAACACCCTGCAAGTGTCCATGGATCGCATCAATAGCAATAGTTTCCTGCACGCCAGGATTCCAGGGATTCAAGCAGCACTCGCGTTGCAAAATCGTGAAGATATGGTCCAAATAAATGCACTGGGCCTTGGCCTTGCTGCCGGTAATGCGGACATACAGTCAATAGTTGCTGCTGATCATGGCTTACAGCAAGCAGAGAAAGATTATATTAATGCGTTTCATAGCCCGGATAGCTCGAAAGAGAAAGCAGCGTTAAACGAGGCATTCAATAAGTATAAGGCTGCTGTTGAAAAAGCTCCTGGTGGCCAACAAGCGCTATCAGCAAAAGCAACCACGGCTCCTGCGAAAACTGGCAAACCGGGTTTTGCCCGCCGGGCGCTTAATGCGACTGGCCGTTTCATCATCTCCCCTGCTGTTGGGGTTGTAGGAGGCGTTAAGGCCGGTGGTGTAGCTGTACGTGATGCTGGTACAGGTGTAGGGCCTGTAGTTGCAGCACCATTTAGGTTTGCTGGGAAGGGGACTTTAGGAGGGCTTAAGGCTACATGGGCCAAGATAAAAGGCGAGCCCACTGCTCAAACTACTACCAGTACCAATGGTGCACCTACCGTTGTAAAAGCTCCTGCCGGCACCACTGCACCTGCTATAGCCATAGCTAAGGTCAATGTCGGGGACACAGTTACTCTTAAAGGTGTTAAGGGAACGGTCATCAGTAAAGAAGGAAATGACCTTGTTTTGAAAACCAAGGGTGTTGGCGCTGTTGTAAGAGCGATAATCCCGGGGGTTTCACCTAAATTCGTCAGAGTGACGGTTGACAATGATCATCCGATCGTTGAAGACAGTAAACCATCCTCGCCTACGACACCCATGGTCACGGTTAATGATGGCAAACCTAAGGTAGGTGATAAGGTGCAACTCTTGGATAACAAGGGACAAGACGTCTATGCCGTAGATTTTCATGGAAACCCCATTTTGGACCATGGAAAACCTGTTAAATTAGGTGGTACGGTGACAAATGTCAAAGGTGATGCGATGGATTTCCTTAGATCAGATGGAAAGCCAGATCACGCTAAAATAACAGACGATGTTAAAGTAACCCCTGCAGACCCCGGTGGTATCGACTTCGACGCCAAATACCTCGATCTGAACATGCAAGGCGAAGGGATGAATGTCCCGTGCCCCAAAGGGTTTGAATGGTTGCTTAAGAGCAGCATCCGTGGGTTTATCCCGCAGATCTTAGAGATCCGTTCCGGCGTCGGGTTCACCCTGTCCTTCTTCAAAGGATTATTGACCCCCGAACAAGAGCAACAAGCTGCGAAGAACCATCAGCAAACTAACCCGCTGGCCATCGATTACAAGTACGCCATGAAAGAATGGTCCCGCGAAGAACACACGGAGGACATAGCCTA
>CAZBJT010000066.1:0-7513 GCA_964492215.1 uncultured Planctomycetales bacterium
TAACACCGATGGCCTCGCCACGGGTGATGATCTTGACTTTGATCTCAATTTCTTTATCGAGGGAAATACGGTTGAAATCAATGTGGATGACTTCATCGCTGACCGGATGGGTTTGCAAATCTTTGATGATCGCCGGAAAATCAGCGACTTTCTTGCCTTGGTCCACCACGTTCAAATGATAGATCAAGCTTTCACCGGCATGCAGGCGGTGAATGCGGTCATAGGCCTTACGATCAGCCTGTATTAATGTTGGTTTGGAGCCGCCACCGTAAATGATCGCAGGGATCAAGTTTGCGCGACGAACACGACGGGCCTTGGAAGACCCGATATCGACTCTTAATTGAACGTCAAAATTAATTTGTTCCATTTGATTACCTGCCTTTTTCTTGTTCTGTTTAGATTCCCGCTTGCGCGGGAATGACACATGGTTTTTTTCTAATTACGTATCTCTTCAAATAAACTACTAATGGATTCCCCGTTATGCGTACGCAAAATAGCTTCTGCCAATAATGGTGCTATCGACATCTGCTTGATTTTCGGATTTTGTTGGGCATCCTTTAAAGGGATGCTGTTGGTGATAATCACTTCTAAAAGATCTGTGCATGCATTGATGCGATCATTGGCCGGGCCGGACAATACGCCATGGCTTGCGGCCGCATAAATACCCTTGGCACCGAATTGCTTCAACGCAGCGACGGCTTGCACCAAGGAACTGGCTGTCGCGATGATATCATCGACCATGACCACATTCTTACCGCTGACATCGCCTAAAATATGCATGACCTCGGTCTTTTCCGCGGACATACGGCGTTTATCGACGATGGCCAAAGGTGCGTTTAAACGCTTGGCATAAGCCCGCGCCATTTTGATGCCGCCCACATCCGGAGACACCACGACGACATCCTTCAGCTGCTTCTCTTTAAAATATTCAGAAAGAACATTGATCGCATATAAATGATCGACCGGTATATCAAAGAAACCCTGCACCTGATTAGCGTGCAAATCCATGGTCAACACACGATTGGCCCCGGCTGCCACGACGATGTTGGCCACAAGCTTGGCCGTGATCGGCACGCGCGGCTGGTCCTTACGGTCCTGACGGGCATAACCGTAATACGGCATGACGGCCGTGATGCGGTCCGCGGAAGCACGACGGGCCGCGTCAATCATGATCAACAGTTCCATCAAATTATCATTGACCGGCGGACAGGTCGGCTGCACGATAAAAACGTCTTTACCGCGGATATTCTCTTTGATATGGACCTGTATTTCACCTTCTGAAAAACGGCCGACCAAAACCTTGGTCTGGCTGATCTTTAATGCTTCGCAAATTTCCGCCGTCAATCCCGGATTCGCATTGCCGCCTAATACCGCTAATTTACCCGTAGCCATAAAATACCTTTACCGTTTGATCACACGAGCCGGAGCGCCAAATGCCACACTGCCGGCCGGAATATTTTTACCGCGGGTCACGAGCGAACCCGCACCGATCATTGCTTTTTTACCGACACTGACCGGTGCAACCAGCACCGTATCTGAACCGATAAAAGCCCCGTCGGCAATCTTAGTTAAATTTTTGTTTTTCCCGTCATAATTCGCGGTGATGGTACCTGCACCGATATTGACTGTATCACCAATTATTGCATCACCTAAAAATGAAAAATGCTTCATCAATGTCTTCTTGCCGATATGCGTGCGCGAAACTTCCGTGAAATTCCCGATCTGTGTGCCATCGCCGATCTTGCTGCCCGGGCGTATACGGGCCAAAGGTCCGATGCTGCAATTTTTGCCGATCTTGACACCCTCATGAATAAAGCTGCATGGGTGAATCACCGTGTCTTGGCCGATTGTTACATTTGCTTCTATATACGTGGTGGCCGGATCTGTGATCGTCACGCCATTGAGCATGTGTTCTTTTAATATGCGTTGGCGGATAACATTTTCAGCTTGCGCTAAATCCACCCGTGTATTAACACCAAAAGCAACCGTTTCATCCGACGTTGTCACTGTGGCTACCCGTTTATCTGCAGCTAATAAAAGCTCGATCACATCGGTTAAATAAAATTCTTTTTTCTTGGGGTTAAGCTTTACTTTCTTTAGTGTTTCAAAAAGATCAGGGGCTTCAAAACAATACACACCGACGTTGATCTCTTTGATTTTATCTTCATCGTGTGTCGCATCTTTTTGCTCACGGATGGCCAAGAGCTCATTGGCGCTGTTACGCACCATGCGGCCATAGCCATGCGGCTCATTAAGGATGGCGGTCAAGATCGTCGCTGAAGCCTTTGTACGCTGATGCTGATTAAGCAAGATGCGCACAATGCCTTTGGACAATAACGGTGTGTCTCCACACAGGATCAACACCGTTCCCTTAAAACCCTTCAAATGCGGCGCACAGCGGTTAACAGCGTCCCCCGTACCTAAAAGCTTGTCTTGCATGACGTAGGTAACGCCGTCACCGACAGACTCTTGGACTTGAGCCGCCCCATGCCCCGTCACTAAATATGTTTTCAAAGAACGTAAACCCCGAGCTACATCCAATACATATTGTACAATCGGCCTGCCCGCAACCGGGTGCAAAACTTTCGGCACATCCGATTTCATCCGTGTGCCCTTACCTGCCGCCAAAATGATCGTACGCAATTCGCTCATAAATATTTAAAGTTGCCCAGCCAGGGGTCGAACCTGAACAACGAGATCCAAATTCTCGTGTGCTACCATTACACCACCGGGCAGCAAAACATCATAATGTGCTGACCACAAAAACTTGGGCATAACGCCTGTCAAATTTCGCCCTTATTGCATGGGCATGTTTTTGTGATTCGGCTAAAGCAAAAACCGACGGACCGCTGCCAGAAAAACAAACACCAAGGGCGCCAGCGTCGGACAATTTCTCTTTTAAACGGGCAAAATCCGGCCGCAAAGACAAAATGGCCGGCTGCAGATCATTAGACAAAGCGCCCGTAATCTGCCCTAAACAGTTCTCCCTCAAAAAGGGAAGCAAAATATTAACATTATCCTTTTTATTTGTCAATTTTAATTTAAGACGGCCAAAAACCGCTTTGGTGTACATCTTAACCTTAGGGGTGACAAGCACATGCCACAACTTAGGGCGGTACGGCAAAGGCCGGATTTTCTCCCCCCGCCCGCTACCCACCGCATAGGATACGTCGTATAAAAAGAAGGCCACATCCGAACCCAAACGGGCCGCATAGCCCTGCATTTGGCTTTGACTTAAACCCAAATGCCACAAACGGTTTAGCCCCATCAAAACGGTCGCGCCATTGCTTGAGCCTCCGGCTAATCCTGTAGCCACCGGGATCTTCTTCTCTATATAAATGTCAACGCCTGCTTTAATGTGATGGGCTTGCTGTATTTGCTGGGCTACCTTAACTACTAAATTCTTCGGCCCCTTAGGCACATGCGGGTGATCGCAAAAAACCCGGATCTTTCCTGAGGCATTTTTCTTTAACGTAATGCGATCGCAGAGGTCAATGCGTTCAAAAACAGTTTTCAATTCATGAAAACCGTCAGTCCTTTTGCCTAGGACATCCAAAACGAGGTTTAATTTAGCGGGAGACAAAAGCGTGAGGCTGTTCATGGCAGGGATTACTTTTCTTTTTTAAACGCTTGGGGCCGGCCAAGCTCATCGATCTTGGCGGCAACGGAAGGTTGATGTGCATCAAGTTCTAGGGATTTGCGCCAAAATTTGCGGGCCAGGGCATTTTCACCGGTGGCTTTGTAGACATCACCCATATGTTCGTAGATCAACGGGTCTGTGGTGTAACTTTCTGCTTTTTGCAAAGCCATCAGCGCTTCCGCGAACAGCCCTTGCTTGTAAAGACCTAACCCTAAGCTGTCATAGTAGGCCCCGTTGGAAGGATCGGTAGCAATGGCTTTGCGTATCATTTTGACCGCTTCATCCAAACGCACCCCATCTTCGGCATACATATAGCCTAAAGCATTTAATGCACCGTCGTGGTCCGGTTCTAATGTCAACACCTTGCGAAATTCTTCCATGGCCTGGGGACGGGCTTGTGTATCCACATAAATTGAACCTAATAAAAAATGGGCCGATATATTATCAGGACGCAAGGCAATTATTTTGGTGAACTGTTCAATGGCTTGCGGGTATTTACGCTGGGAGAAATACAATTGCGCCAGGTACATGTAGATTTCAATATTATTAGGATCGCTTTGGGCGGCGTATTGCAAAATGTGTTCGTAGGAGGCGGCCGCTAAATCGAATTTCTTTTGGGATGAGTAAACTAAGGCGAGCAAATAATAGGCTTGGACTTGCCGCGGGCTTAATGCCACCACTGTCTTAAGGCTGGCGGTGGCTTGATCCAGGCGGCCTAAGCGCAGGTAATAGGCGCCTAATCTTAAATGCGGGGCTGATTCTTTATTATTGTAGGCAATGGACTTCTCGTACTCACTGACCGCCAAAGACGCTTCCCCATTAAGGTCATGGCAAACAGCAGAAATATAATGGGCCAGGCCCTTGGCTTTTGCATCCAAAGGCAAATCCTGGGCGTGAGCAGGGTAACCCCCACTTACACCCAGGATAAGCAAAAAACCAAAAGCCAACAGTTGACGCCGCTGAAGCATAAAGCCTCCGGGAATTAACGGGTGGCGCGTTTTTTCAAATGACGTAACGCTTTACGCAATTTCTTGCGCTTGTGCGTGCGGATCTTGACGCGTTTTCTCTTTTTACCGCAAGGCATAGTGTCTTCCTTCCTTGAATAGTATTAGTATATCAGCTTATTGAGTGAATATTCAATAATACCTTCAGCACCGGCTTCTTTCAGCGCGGGGATGATCTTGCGAACTGTGCTTTCATCGATCACGGTCTCTAAAGCCACCCATTTGTCATTGGCCAAAGGAGCGACCGTTGGGTTTCTCAGGGCCGGGATGGACTTAAGCACTTTGTCCAAATTCTTGCGTTCAATATTCATCTTCAAACCAACCATGTTCTTGGCATCCAAAGCACCTTTCAAGAGCATGATGATCTGCTCCATCTTTTTCTTCTTCCAGGGGTCTTTGGCGGCTTTTTTATTGGCGATGAATTGGGTGGTGGATTCGCATAATGTATCGACGATGCGTAACTTATTGGCACGCAGCGATGAGCCGGTTTCAGTCAGCTCGACGATGGCATCGACCAAGCCGGTGGCGACTTTGGCTTCGGTCGCACCCCAGGAGAACTCCACATCGGCTTTGACTTTATTTTTGGCTAAATATTTTTTAGTGACATTGACGACTTCGGTGGCGATTTTTTTGCCTTCTAAATCTTTGACGGACTTGATATTGGACGCTTCCGGCACCGCCAGCACCCAGCGCACCTTATTGGTGGTGGCTTTGGCGTATTGCAGCTCGGCAATGCGCTCGACATCAGAGGAATTCTCTTCGATCCAGTCATTGCCGGTGATGCCGCAATCTAAGGTTTCATCGGCCACATAACGTGACATTTCCTGGGCCCTTAAAAGCACCGGGGAAATCTCTTCATCGTCGATCTGAGGGAAATAGGAACGGCTGGACACATACACCCTGAAGCCCGCTTTTTCAAAAAGGGCCACGGTTGCGTCCTGTAAACTGCCTTTAGGTAAGCCTAATTTTAATTTTCTCATAAGCGCGCATTATACCTTTCGTCATTTTAAAAGTAAAGCAATTAAATCCACGTTTAAAAAGTATACACTGAACTTCTATCCTTTGCCACTTGCCAAGGCTAGTGGACTCGTATATAATCACGGCAATCATTTAATCCCAAACAGGAGACTCTATGTTAAGTACGTTGCGCCATAAAGGTGTTGCTAAAAAGGTCCTCTGGGCCGTTACGGTTGTTATTATCTTATCTTTTGCTATTTTCGGCAGTGCTTACCGCCTGGATAATTCCATTAATAGCGCCGGCACCATTCATGGCCATAGCGTTTCCATTAAAGACTTTCAAACCGCTTACCTCGATGCCCGTGACCAGGCCATCATGCTGTACGGCGACCGTTTTTTCAAGGTGGGCGGACAGCTTAACTTAGAACAGGAGGCCTGGGACCGCTTGATCTTGCTTAGAGAAGCTAAACGCCAAAAGGTCAGTGTCAGTGATGAAGACGTCGCTGCTTTTATCGCTGCTGTTCCCTTTTTCCAAAGTGCCGGCCACTTCGATCAATTCCTTTATGAAAGCATTGTCAAAAACCCCAGCGTGTTTGACCGTAATGTGCATGAGTTTGAAGAAGGCGTGCGCGGGCAAATGACCATCCGCAAATTATTCAATACCGTTACAGGCCCCCTTTCCATCAGCGAAGCTGAGTTAAAGAAGCAATATCAACTCCGCAATGAGAAATTGAAACTCAACTATGTGCTTTTTGCCCCGGCTGATTACATCAAGGATGTTTCCGCCACTGATGATGAGGTGAAGAAATTCTATGATGAACGCAAGGATCAGTTTGTGTTGCCGACATCATTGAGCCTTGATTATGTGCAAATGACCTATGCGGCTAATGCCACCGATGCCGATAAAGCTAAAGTCGCTAAAGAAGCCCAGGTTTTGGCCGACGAACTTAAAAATAATGCGGATTTTGCTGCCGCTGCCAAGGCACATAAATTGGAAGTCAAGACCAGCGGGCTTTTCACCCATGATCAGCCTTTATTGACCTTTGCCTCCTCGCCGGAAGATGTGGATAAGATCTTCGCCATGGGCCTGGGCCAATATAGCAAGCCCATGGAAGTGCCGGATGGTTGGCAGATTGTCAGGATCAAGGAAAAGAAAGAATCGTATGTGCCTGCATTTACAGAAATTAAGGACCAGGTCAAACAAGCTTTGTTGACCCAAAAGGCTTTTGAAGTGGCTAAAACAAAGGCTGACGCACAAATAGCTGCCATACGTAACGGGCTTAAGGGTAAAGATTTTAAAACTGTTGCGGCAGGATTAGGATTAAAAGTGCAGGAAACACCTTTATTTGGCCGTGGTGAATATATCGCCAATATGGGCTTGGTTGCCGAATTCCAACAAGAGACATTGAATCTGAATAAAGATAATCGCTTAAGCACGGTGGTGGCCACGTCTCAAGGGCCGGCCATTATTTATTTGCAGGATGTGCAAGCCATTACCGATGATCAGTTTAATGCCGAGAAAGAAAATTTCCGCCAAATGCTGACCGCTGAAAAGCGCAATCAGCTCATGGTGAGCTTCATCACCAAGCTGCGCATGGACGCTAATGTCGTGAGCAAAGTCAAAGAAAAGATGGCCAGGCGTTAAAAAGAATTGGTAGACGCTACCAATTCTTTATTAATCGAGTGGGAAATCGTGGCGGGATTCTAAGACGATACCTTTATTGTCGATAAAGACCAAGGTTGGTACGCCGATCAATTGATACGGATCCTGCAGGGCATTTTCTTCGTCGATGAAACTGGGCAAAGTAATATGCTGATGTTCCAGATACGCCATCACCTCTTCCTTAGTCTCACCCACATCAATTAAAATAACCTTCAGTCCCTGGGCTTCAATGGCAGGCAAATGTTCATA
>CAZBJT010000067.1:0-7477 GCA_964492215.1 uncultured Planctomycetales bacterium
TTGAAATCACAGGCAAATGCCGGCTGGTTTGCCCCTATTGCACCGGGCCCAGGACAGCTGACGTCCCCTTAAAAGACATAAAAGCCACACTCGATGAAGCAGCCGAGCTTGGGGTTAAAGCTGTCCGCATCACCGGTGGCGAACCATTATTGCATCCCGACATCCAGGTGATCCTCACCTACGCCAAAAAAAAGAAATTATCCGTACTGCTTAACACCGCCGCAGAGAATATCAGTCCTGCTCTCATGAAAACCATTATCGCAACTGTCGATGTGGCACTCGTTTCCTTACAAGGCTATAACCAGGCATCCAACTCATTGTATACCCGATCAAAGACAAGTTTTCTCGATAAGATTAAGAACATCTTTCTTTTAAAGTCTTATTTACCGACCCTATGGCTTGCAACCGTCATCACCCCCACCATGGCCGAATCTTTCACAAAATTTATTCCGCTGATTCAAAAAATCAATCCGGCAGCCTGGACATTGCTGCGCCCTATCAGCCAAGCCAACGAAGACCTCAAACAAATGGACAGCCGCTTTTACCGTGCCCTTACCCTTAAGATTTTAGAGGCTCGAGGAAATAACGTGAATGCTTTTATTGCCAATCCAATCCCCTTATGCCTGACGGGAAATCTTCAGGTTGGCAAAAAAGTATTCTTTGGCGCTAATTTTGATGACGGCCATGTGCGCATCGTGCGTGGCGCCCAAGGATTCTTTAAGGCGAGCTATTTTCTGGAAACCAATCTTGGAGAGACGATCCAAGGCGCCTGGGCCCACCCTTTTCTCCACCAACTCGAGAGAACGGATTATTTGCCGGATATTTGTCAGCGATGCCCTGTACTTGATATTTGCCGGGGAGGATGCCGTTCAATGGCGTTGCGCACCCATGGGACAGCCCTTGCAGCGGACCCATTGTTTGACCTGTCTAGCGCGGAAAAAGCCTTGTCAATTGCTCATCTAGAACGTCCGCTCCCATAAATGCCTCTAGAAGAATGCTTGAGGCCGGGTGTGGTGATGCTGCCGTTTTCCTAATTGTTGCCGCCAGAACATCTGCACTTAACTCTTTAATGGATAAAACCTTAGCGCCGATCATTTCTTTTAAAATGACCGCCCTTGCAGGTTGCTCACGGAAGGTCATTGATCCATGACCTTCAAAAGGAATAAGGATGGATTTTTTCCGGTGTTTAAGCAGCATGACGGAGGTATGGTAAGCGGCCACCGAGACACAAAGATCACTGCCTTTGATCAATCCTTCATAATCACCAACAGACCTCAGCAACAGCACATTATTGACCTTCTTTCTTGAAAGAAGGGTGTTAAAGAAGTACCATTCCTGTGTGGTGGTGGATGGCCCCGCCACCACGGTCAGGTAATATTCCTCTCCAAGCAAGTCACTGGCCAAAATGGCCTCTGCAATCAGTTTAGGGTAATAGGCACCACCCCCCCGCACAACGGCCACCCGGCACGCCCCTTTAGGGATTGGCGGTTTAAGACGATTGACATCTTCGTCATCCTGCACCACTTCTTGTTGGGGTAAAAGATATCCGGCGAACCTGATTTTCTGGGCATTGCTTTCAAAGAATTCTAAATATTTCTTCTTGTCGTACGCTTGGGCAAAAGAATCAGCAATAATATCCTTTTCCCAAGACGGCGAAAAAATAATGATTTGTTGGTACAATTTCAATATGTTTTGACGCCATTGATCATCTGCGCCTGTCAATAAAGGATATCCGGCGACCGCCCATAACACCGCACCCTGCACCGAAGCTTTAATCAAAGGCACCATCAATTCGTGACGGCATTCTTCCCGGCCTAACGGAAAGAATTCTGTCATCAAAAGGTCCGGTCTTTCACTGGCAATAATATCGGCACATAACTGCGACCGCTCGGCCGTAGCAATGCCGGCCCCATGAATGGGTTCTCTAAAATGGCGCCGATCCATAAAGGCTTTAGGTAACGGATAAACCTTTCCCAATTGGTCTATTTTGGCCTTAGGTTGCGCAACACCCGCCTGGATAAAAAAAAGGTTCCCTTCCGGGAACCTTTTTTTGAAAACCTCACCGACAGCCATTACACGGGATGTATGACCTAAACATTCATAATGAGAGAAATAGACACCTGCCTTAATACGCATCACTTCCCATTATCTAGTGCCGGAGAACCCGCATTAGGGGCACTGCAGGCGTTGCGCAATTCACCATTCACGATATCTGCGCAACTGCCTGTTCCCTGAATAACACCAAACCACGTATAAAAATCTTTTTCTTCATCCTTGCGCGTACTGGCACGGCTTAAGATATGACATCCCGCTAATGCCTTATACCATTCATTTTTCCATTTAGGACCATAGGCGCCCACATAATTCTTGATAGTCTCCTCACATGCCCCCGTCGACCCTTTTAAAGCCAAAAGAAAAGCTTCCTTTTTCACCAAGCCATCTTCAGGACTTCCTGGAACAATAGTCATCAATGCTTGCCTTGTGTCTTTATTGGGAGACTTTATCCAAGAACAAATCACCCCTGCCGCTTGTGCTTTATCTTTTGGAGAATACTTATCAAATAATCCACCAAAACAAGTTGCAGGGTCTTTACCATCCGCACCATTGCATATATTAGCTGCACAAGCGACGGCTTTCATTTGACCTACTTGTTCCACACAACTCCCATCATCGGCACATAACGACACGTCACCTAATATGGCTTCAAATGCCCCAAGCGACATTTGGGTAACAAGACGTTCTCTTGGAGGAACAGGAGTCATCAATGGCTGTTCCTGGTTCTGCTGGGCTACAGCTAAAGTACTGCTTGAACTGATAAGGAATAAAATAAAGAACGCGATGAGCGTTGAATACAATTTAAGGGTCATATTTTTTCACCATTCATTTCACTGTTCAGAAACAAATGCAGGAGATCCTGCACCCGGCGCCATGCATGCGGAATGCATCTCACCATTCATAATACTTGAACAATTCCCCGTTCCATACACAACCCCAAACCATGCATCAAAATCTTTTTCTTCCTGCTGGCGCGTACGTTCATGGGCCAAAATACGGCATCCCGCTAAGGCGCTATACCATTGAAAATTCCATTGAGGACCATATGGACCGATGTAATTTTTTATATAATCCCTGCAAGCGGCCCCTGAGCCCTTTAAAGCCATAAGGTAAGCCCCATATTCAACCATACGGCTTCTGGTATCTTGCTGCGGATAAAGCTTCCAGATGGCGTCCCGTGTTTTGGTACTAGGTGATTTTATTAACGGACAGATCAAAGAACCAAGCCGATTTAAAACATCTTTAGGATAAATACCGGCGATATCAATATCCGGAAAGCAATCCATGACGGTCTTACTTTTATTTATTTTGTCGCATACGTCCGACGCACAAAGCCATGATTTAATCTCTTCGGCCCCTTCTAAACAACTATGATCATGCCCGCACACGGACAAATCACCCAGAGTTGCTTCATACTTCTCCAGATGCAACTGTTTAACAAGAAATTCCCTCGAAACCGTCTCCTTATAAGTCATGGGCGGGGCATTATCTGCATTGTGCTGCTCAGCTCTCGCGTCTTTGCCCGCAATAAAGCATAACATCAACAACCCATAAACGGCTACCCCAACCCGAAAGCTCATAGCCTGTACTTAATAAGATGTATGTGTCGTAACATTGGTATGAGAAGCGCAATTATCCGGCGGGTTATGTGGCGTAATTGAATTAGAATGTGTCGAATTATGATTACCTGGACCTTGTTCCGCCGAAGCAATATCCGTCAACGCCCCGACAGCCCCCAACGCCGCCACGGTCGATAACCCGACCTTCAAGATGGTCTCCTTACTGACAAAACCATCCTCATCTTTCATCAACTCACCTAAAGACTTAGTCAGTGGAAGTTTTTTCTTGGCAACCTTACTTGTTATTTTTTTCTTTTTCATCAGGAGCCCCTTGTACCCAGCGTTGAAGGATTTCTGCATGTTTATTACTGCCCAAAAGATACGTAAAGACCGTCTTGAACTGATGCGTCAACACCTGCTGCAGCCTCGAATTGCCCTTAAAGACCACATTCTTTTCCATGGCATAATTCACCACCGGATCAACACCCAACCACGGGCTGTACACCGAACGGTAATTCCACAGATCGGAATACCCGGCGCTTAAAAGAAAAAGTAAATTCTCTTTATTAAGCATGCTGTCATAGCTCTCATTATTGATGTTTCCCAAACGAAAAATATCATCGCCAAGCATGCGTGCCTCATCGGTCGGGTAACAACCGCCATCCGGGGCATAAGCCATCACGGTGCGCCCCGCCCCGCAGGGATTCATCATATCCACATAACCCGGGTCTTTTTTAAGCAAGACCTTGGTCAAAATGGTCCTGGCCATGCGTTCGCTTAAATAAGAGCCGGAGGCATTTAATTTCATGATATAAGCCATGGCCCGGCTATAAAACATATTGAATTCCTCGGCTGTATAACCAATGTCTTCCCAGGAACTGCAGGCATACCCTATGCGATTGACCGGCCTTAAGGCGATCTCGCCTTGGCCTAGACGAACATATTCATCAATGATACGTTCAGGATGGGCCAAAGAATGCCGGGTGATCGTCGGTAACATGTGGACCTTGCGGCCGAATTTCTTGGCAAAACGTTCAACTTTTTCAACCACCTGCGCGTGGGACCCGCGCCCGTGCACATCCACCCTGTTTTTATCATGAATATCTGCGGGGCCATCCAATGACGTGCAGACAGAAACATTATGCTCTGCTAAGAATTGCATCTTCTCATCATCCATGAGCATCATGTTTGTCACTAAAACAATATTGAGGTTCTTGCCTAAGGTGTTAAACTTGCGGGCATGCTCGGTCATGAACTTGACCGCCGGCCAATTAAGCAAGGGCTCCCCGCCTTGAAACTCAAGTGTCACAGAATTATTGCGTACATCAAAAAGATATTGTAAAACGCGCGCGGCCGTCTCGATCGACATATCTTCGGAAGAAGCCCCGCCTTCGGCATGGCAATAGGTGCAGCGAAGATTACAACGTTTTGTAACTACAGCAATATGAAGACTTGTGTCTGTAAATAAATTGGCGTTTAAGCTCCGGTAGCCATCAATGACATGGCGCACATTATCCGCATCAACGATCAATCCGCGCTGCAGCAAACGGTCAAACAAAGGCCCTCCCTGCAAGACCTGCAGGCTAGGCAATTGGCGGAACTCCTGCTCATTCAAAGCGTCCCAACAACCCATCATATTGGTGACTAAATATTTATCATTGATCTTTGCGGAATTAAAAGGAAGGATGGATGCTTGGACGGTCGATATCATATAAAAAGGTATTACTTTTGTGATTTAGATGCAGCCTTTGACTTGGGCTTGGCCTGATTTTCTTCCGCTTCAAGTTCCTTGATCAGGTCCTCGATCTCTTTTTCTTCGGCCTCTTTGACGATCGACGGGGAAGCTGAAAAAAGAGCGCGCTGCAATAAGACTTTCATGTTCTCGGCATTGACCTTCAAGCTGCTAAAATAATGCGCATAATTCAGCAATTCATCGGAAAATTCCAAAGCTAGTTTTTGCAAATCTTGGGCCTCTTTTTTAGGCTTAAGCCAAACGCCCACCACATCTTTCTTTTCTTCTTCAAGCCTGACATGGGCCCGGTCCATAAAGGCATGGCCGGATGAATGAATGGATTGCAGGGGATAAACCTTCAAATTAACAGGGATGTTGACCCAACCTTCTGCTGTTTCAAATTTGGCTTTCATAATAACCTCAAGGATATATGCCTGCGGATAGTTTAAAGAATTTTAAATATCTTAATGAAAGTATATACGATTTCTATCGTTTTACAATAGCTTTTAACGGCTGCAATGAATGGCAAAAACAGTCGCTGGTATGGTCATCCACCATACCCACCGCCTGCATATACGCATAGCAGATGGTTGTACCCACAAAGTTAAAACCACGGGCTTTAAGGTCCAGGCTCATGGCATCCGATTCTGCGGTCTTAACCGGTAACTGTTTAAAATGGGAAATTTTATTCTTCTTAGTCTTGCCACCCACGAATTGCCAAATGTATTTATCAAAAGACCCAAACTCTTTTTGGACCGCCAAAAACGCCTTGGCATTACGGATCGTAGAAGCAATTTTCAAACGATTGCGGATAATACCTTCATTTTGCAAGAGTTCTTGAGTCTTCTTATCACCGTAGCGGGCGATCTTGGCCGCATCAAAATTGTCAAAAGCCTTGCGGTAATTGTCCCGCTTTTTTAAGACGGTGAGCCAGCTTAAACCGGCCTGCGCCCCTTCGAGGATCAAGAATTCAAACAACAGGCGGTCATCGTGGATGGGGCGCCCCCATTCTTTATCGTGGTATTCGATATAGATCGCATCCGATGTGCACCAGCCGCAGCGTTTTTTAGTGGACACTATTCCCCCCTCCCTTGCCCTCCCCTCCAGGGGGAGGGAATTCATGTAACAAATCTTCTGGATTCTGGTCATTTGCTTGATGCGTATTTCTTTTTTTAGGGCGGAACTTTTATTGCGGCAAAGTTGATTGTAGAGCAATTTCTTAAAACCGAAAGACCGGGTGTATTTGGCGGCTTTACCTTCGGCGTGCGCTTGCATGCGGCGCTTTAAATCATTGGTGATGCCGGTGTAAAGATTGCCATTAGCGCATTCGATGATATACACATACCACATGGGCGGGCTTTTTAATTAGGCTAGCACACCGGTTTTGCAAATTTCGCCAAATTTAACGGCGCTGCCTTTAACGGTCCTTTGCTGGGTTTTGTAGTCAACTTCTATCAAACCAAATCGGGGCCCGAAACCTTTGTCCCATTCAAAATTATCCAATAGCGACCAGTGCAGATACCCGGCGACAGACGCACCCTCTTGCATGGCTTGATGAATGCATTTTAAATGGTCGTAAATGAATTGCCAGCGCACATTGTCATCCGACGTGCAAATGCCATTCTCGGTGATGATGACCGGGATGTCATAACGCTTAAGCTTCATGAGCACCTGATACAAGCCTTCCGGGTAAATATCCCAATTTAAAGAATTCTTAGGCTTGGGGTCGTGATTATGCTTACAGGTTTCAGCCAATAAATTACCGATCCACCAATTGCTCACATCCACCAGTTGACGGGAATAATAATTAAGCCCGATAAAATCAAGCGTCTTGCGGCGGGTCAATTCATTGAGGATGTCGAAATTAAACAGCTTGTCCCTCAGCGACACCGCAAAACGGTTCTTGGCATCATCCTTACAGGGAACCATGGCGGAGATGTGCTGGGAAATGCTGATGGACGGCTTGGCGTAATGCAATTTTTCATAGATCTTGTTTACGCGCTCATACACCCTGACGTGGGCGGCCACAAAATGGTCGCGCACCGCTTTAGCTTTAAAAATAGATTTTTTCTGCGGAGGCCAGGCACCGATCAAATACGATTGTGAGACGATGATCGTAGGTTCATTGATG